>CAIXAY010000444.1 GCA_903917505.1 uncultured beta proteobacterium
AACTCGCCGCGCTTGTACGCGAGGCCGTGCGGACCCGCGAGCCCGGCCAGGATCCGGCGACGCGTACCTTTCAGGCTTTACGGATTTTCGTCAATCAGGAGCTCGAGCAACTGGCTCTAGTCCTGCCGCAGGCGACGAAAATGCTGAGGGGCGGCGGGCGGCTGGTGGTCATCAGTTTTCATTCGCTCGAGGACCGCATCGTCAAGCGCTATCTGCGCGAACAGGCGAGCAGCGACAACCTGCCGAAGAACCTGCCGCTGCGTTCGGTCGATCTGCCGCACGCCACGCTGCGCCTCGTCGGCAAGCCGGTCAAGGCCGGCGCCGCCGAGGTCGCCGCCAATCCGCGCGCGCGCAGCGCGGTGATGCGAGTCGCTGAAAAATGCGCCGAGAATTGCGCCGGTGAATGTGCCAACGAACTTGCCAAGACGCGCGGCGCAAATCCGCTGGCGAAGGCGAACTGAGATGCTGCGTCTTAATCTGCTCTTGCTGCTCGCCGCGGTCTTCTGCGCGCTCGGCGTGGTGACCTCACAGCACCAGGCGCGCAAGCTCTTTCAGGCGCTCGAGAACGAGCAGGATAAAGCGCGGCAGCTCGAAGTCGAATTCGGTCAGTTGCAACTGGAACTGTCGACCTGGGCCACTTCGCCGCGCATCGAAAAGATCGCCCGCGACAAGCTCAAGATGCGCACGCCGGAAGCGGCGAGGATCATCAGTGTCAGCGCGGGGGGGCTCGGCCAATGATGAGCTTCAAGGCGCCGCGGGCACACAAGTTTACCGAGAGTCCGGTATTGAAACTGCGCTTGCCGACCTGGCGTTCGCGACTGGTGGCGCTGCTCATTCTGGCCGGCTTCGCTCTGCTCATTGGCCGCTCGTTCTATTTGCAGATTCTCAACAACGATTTCCTGCAGGAAAAAGGGGATTCGCGCTACCGGCGTGATTTGGAAATCTCCGCCTCGCGCGGCCGCATCGTCGATCGCAACGGCGACGTGCTGGCCATCTCGACACCGATGAAATCGATCTGGGCGATCCCCGCCGATGCGCGCCTGACGCCGCAGCAATCGCAGCAACTGGCCGCGCTGCTCGAAATGGACGGCAAGGAACTCGCGCGCCGGCTGGCCAGCGACAAGTCCTTCGTCTATCTCAAGCGCCAGCTGCCACCCGACGTCGGCGAGCGCATCGCCGCGCTCAAACTGCCCGGTATCGGCGAGGACAAGGAATATCGCCGCTACTATCCGAGCGGTGAAATGACCGCGCACATGGTCGGATTCACCGGCGTAGACGACACCGGCCTCGAGGGCGTCGAACTGGCGTACCAGGGGCAGCTGCTCGGACACGCCGGCAGCCGCACGGTGATCAAGGACAGGCGCGGCCAGATCGTCGAAGACGTCGGCTCGATCAAGCCGCCGCAGGACGGCAAGGACATCCGCCTGGCGCTCGACTCGAAGATCCAGTACCTCGCCTACAGCCACTTGAAGCAGGCGGTTATCGACAACGGCGCCAAGGCGGGCGGCGCCATCGTCATCGACACCAGGACAGGTGAAATTCTGGCGCTGGCCAACTGGCCGACCTACAACCCGAACAATCGCGAGCGGCTCTCCGGGGCGCAGTTGCGCAACCGCGCCGTGACCGACAGCTTCGAGCCGGGCTCGACCCTCAAACCCTTCACCGTCGCCGAGGCGCTCGAGGCCGGCAAGGTGCGCTTCGACACCATCATCGATTGCGCGCCGGGCAAGCTGACCATCGGCACGGCGACGATATCCGATGCGCATTCGCACGGCGCGCTGACCGTTGCGCAGGTGATCCAGAAGTCCTCGAACGTCGGCGCCGCAAAAATCGCCGCGATGCTGGCGCCGGTGCAAATGTGGGACACTTTCGACGCGGTCGGTTTCGGCCAGATATCGCACCTCGGCTTCCCCGGCGAAGTCGGCGGCCGCCTGCGCCCCTGGAAGACCTGGCGCCCGATCGAGCAAGCCACCATGGCTTATGGCCATGGCATATCGGTGTCCTTGCTGCAGCTGGCCCGCGCTTACACCGTATTCGCGCGGGAAGGCGACATCATCCCCTTGACCCTGACCAAGCTCGATGTGCTGCCGGCCGGAACGACGCAGGTATTTAGCCAGCAGACCGTGCGCGAGGTGCGCGCCATGCTCGAGATGGCCGTGCAGGCCGGCGGCACCGCGCCGCGCGCGCAAATTCCCGGCTATCGCGTGGCCGGCAAGACGGGCACCGCATACAAACTCGAAGGCGGCCAGTACGTCAAGAAATACGTGGCTTCCTTCGTCGGTTTTGCACCGGCCACCGATCCGCGCCTGATCGTCGCCGTCATGCTCGACGAGCCGGCCGGTTTGCAGCACTTCGGCGGCGACGTCGCCGGGCCGGTGTTTGCCGCGCTGATGAGCGGCGCCTTGCGCACGCTCGGCATTCCGCCGGACGCGCCGCAACATCCGGACGGGAGCGCTGCAGGAATGCAGGTGGCATTGAGTGGCGAAGCGCCGAAAAAACCGGCGTTGAAGGAGAAGATGTGAGCAAGCCGACCACGACCGACACGGTCGCTGCGCTGATCGCCCAACTCGCGGCGCTCGGCGTGCAGCCGGTCGGCGTCGCCGACGACAGCCGCGAAGTGCGCCGCGGCGACCTGTTCATCGCCTATCCCGGCCACACGACCGACGGCCGCCGCTATATTGCCGACGCCGTCGCGCGCGGCGCCTGCGCAGTGGTCTGGGAGCGCTCAGGCGATTTTGCCTGGAACGCCGAGTGGCGCGTCGTCAACCTGGCGGCGAGCGGCTTGCGGCAATTGTGCGGGCCGCTGGCGCACGCCTGTTTCGGCCAGCCGAGCGAGCGCCTGTCGCTGATCGCCATTACCGGCACCAACGGCAAGACCAGTATCAGCCAGTGGCTGGGCCATGCCCATCCGCGCCGCTGTGCGATCATCGGCACGCTTGGCGCCGGCTTCGCCGAACACCTCGCCGAGACCGGTTTCACGACGCCCGAAGCGGCGACTCTGACGCGCTATCTCGCCGAATTCTCGGCGCAGGAGGCGCAAGCCTGCGCGCTCGAGGCGAGTTCGATCGGCATCGAGGAAGGGCGGCTCGACGGCGCGCGCGTCGACGTCGCGGTGTTCACCAACCTGACCCGCGACCATCTCGATTATCACGGCACGATGGAGCGCTACGCGCTGGCCAAGGAAAAGCTCTTCACCTGGCCGCGCCTGCGCCTCGCGGTCGTCAATCTCGACGATCCCTTCGGCGCGCACCTGGCCGATATCACCAGCGCGCGGAAAGTCATCGGCTACACGCAAGATGCGGCGGCGCACACGCGCCAGGGAACGATCGCCGCCGAGAATATCGAGGAGACGATGGGCGGCCTGCGCTTCCGGCTCGCTGCGCCCACCGGCCGCGCGCTGGTCGAGACGGGGCTGCTCGGCCGCTACAACGTTTCCAACCTGCTGGCCGTTGCCGCCGTGCTGATCGATGCCGGCATGACGCCGGAAAATGTTGCCGGGCGTCTGGCGGCGCTGCCATCGCCGCCGGGCCGGCTGGAGAAGATCGGCGGCGGGTACGAACCACCCGAACCGCTGATCGTCGTCGATTACGCGCACACCCCGGATGCCTTGCAGAGCGCCCTGGGCGCGCTGCGCGCCGTGGCCGGCGCGCGCGGCGCCGGCCTGACCGTCGTGTTCGGCTGCGGCGGCGACCGCGACCGCGGCAAGCGCCCGCTGATGGGCGAGATCGCCACGCGGCTCGCCGACCGTGTGGTGTTGACCAGCGACAATCCGCGCAGCGAAGACGCGCAAGCCATCATCGATGAAATCCGCGTCGCGGCGAGCGGCGCCGAAGTCATCGCCGACCGCGCGCAAGCCATCCGCCAGACGATACTCGCCGCCCATCCGGCGGAGGTGATCCTGCTCGCCGGCAAAGGGCACGAGCCGTATCAGGAAATCGCCGGCGTGCGCCGCCCCTTCTCGGACGTCAATGAGGCGCGCGCGGCGCTGGCCGCGCGCCGGGAGATGAAAGCATGAATGCGATGATGGATCTCTTGGCCGTTGCGACGGCGACCGGTGGCACGGTGCTCGGCGACAACCCTTCCTTCTCGGGCGTGTCGACCGACAGTCGCGCGGTTGGTGCAGGCGAACTCTTCATCGCGCTGCGCGGCGAGTTCTTCGACGGCCATCAGTTCGTCGCGGCAGCGAAAGAACGCGGCGCGGCGGCCGCCCTGGTTGACGCGCAAGCGGCGGAGAGTCTCAAGGCCATCGGCCTGCCGCTCGTCAGCGTCGCCGATACGCGCCTCGCGCTCGGCGCGCTGGCCGCCGACTGGCGCGCCCGCTTCAGCCTGCCGCTGATCGCCGTGACCGGCAGCAACGGCAAGACGACGACCAAGGAAATGCTCGCCAGCATCATGAAAGCGGCGTTCGGCGATACGGTGCTGGTCACGCAGGGCAACTTCAACAACGACATCGGCATGCCGCTGACCCTGCTCAAGATGAACGCCGGCCACCGCGCCGCGGTCATCGAGATGGGCATGAATCATCCGGGCGAGATCGCCGCCCTGGCGCGCATCGCGCGTCCGACCGTGGCCGTGGTGACCAACGCCCAGCGCGCCCATCTCGAGGGGATGGGAACGCTGGCCTCGATCGCCACCGAAAAAGGCAGCGTCTACATGGGGCTTGCCGAGCAGGGCGTGGCGGTCATCAATCTCGACGACGCGTGGGCCGACTTGTGGCGCGCGCAAAGCGGCAAGCACCGCGTACTCGGTTTCTCCTTCCAGCGTGCCGCCGATGTCACGGGCAGCCACCAGGCGCACGGGCTCGACAACCTGCTGACCATCAGGGCACAGGGTGAAGAGATCGAAGTGACGCTGGCTCTGCCGGGCGCGCACAACGCGCGCAATGCCGCGGCGGCGGCGACGGCAGCGCTGGCCGCCGGCGTCGCGCTGGCCACCGTGCGCGAGGGCCTCGCGGCTTTCCGCGGCATCAAGGGCCGCTTGCAGCGGCGGGCCGGCCTGAACGGCGCGGTGGTTCTCGACGACACCTACAACGCCAATCCGGATTCGGTTCGCGCCGGCATCGACGTGCTCGCCGCAACCATCGGCCGAAAAATCCTGGTGCTCGGCGACATGGGCGAGATCGGCGACATGAGCGGCCAGTTCCACGACGAAGTCGGCGGTTACGCCAAGAGCCAGGGCGTCGACCGGCTCTTCGCCTTCGGCGATTCGAGCGCGCTGGCGGCGCACAATTTCGGCGCCGGCGGCCGGCATTTCACCCTGCTCAAGGATCTGCTCGACGCCGTGAGCGCCGAGTTGAGGCCGGACACGACGGTTCTCGTCAAGGGCTCGCGCTTCATGCGCATGGAACGTGTGGCCGATGCGCTGTGCGCCGACCCGGCCTCCTCGGGAGGGGGGCACTGATGCTGCTGATCTTGTCGCAATGGCTGGCGCAGGACATGCACCTGCGCGCCTTCAACGTGTTCGGCTACATCACCCTGCGCACCGTGCTGGCGGCGATGACCGCGCTGATCATCTCGTTCATCGCCGGGCCGCGCGTGATCCGCTGGCTGGCGGCCAAGAAAGTCGGCCAGGCGGTACGCCTCGACGGTCCGCAGACGCATCTCGTCAAATCGGGAACGCCGACCATGGGCGGCGCGCTGATCCTCATCGCCATCGGCGTCACCACCCTGCTGTGGGCCGATCTCTCCAACCGTTACGTGTGGGTGCTGCTGATCGTCACCCTGGGTTTCGGCGCCATCGGCTGGTACGACGACTGGAAAAAAGTCGTCTATCGCGACCCGAAGGGACTGGCCAGCCGCTGGAAGTGTTTCTGGCAGTCGGTGATCGGGCTGGCGGTCGCCGTCTATCTGGCGATGTCGGCGAACCTTCCCGTGCAGACCGAATTGATCGTGCCCTTCTTCAAGTCGGTCAATTATCCACTTGGCATTGTCGGCTTCATCGTGCTCACCTATCTGGTCATCGTCGGCACCAGCAACGCGGTCAATCTGACCGACGGCCTCGACGGCCTGGCGATCATGCCGACGGTGATGATCGCCGGCGCCCTGGCCATATTCGCCTACGTCGCCGGCAGCGCGGTGTTCTCGCGCTATCTGCTCGTGCCCTATATACCGGGCGCCGGCGAACTGGCCATCTTCCTCGGGGCGATGGCCGGCGCCGGGCTCGGCTTCCTGTGGTTCAACGCTTATCCCGCGGAAGTTTTCCTGGGCGACGTCGGCGCGCTGGCCCTTGGCGGCGCGCTCGGCACGGTCGCCGTCATCGTGCGCCAGGAAATCGTCCTGGCGATCATGGGCGGCGTCTTCGTCGCCGAGACGCTGTCGGTCGCGGCGCAGGTCCTCTATTTCAAATACAGCGGCGGCAAGCGGATTTTCCGCATGGCGCCCTTGCATCACCACTACGAACTCGGCGGCTGGAAAGAGACGCAGGTCGTCGTCCGTTTCTGGATCATCACCATCATGCTGGTGCTGGTCGGCCTGTCGACACTGAAGTTGCGCTGAAATGAAACTTGCCGGCAAACACGTTCTGGTCATCGGTCTCGGCGAGACGGGACTGGCCATGGCCAAGTGGCTCACCCGCCAGGGGGCCAGCGTGCGCGTCGCCGACAGCCGCGCAGCGCCGCCGAATGTCGCCGCGCTGCGTCTCGTCGCGCCGCAAGCCGAACTGACGGCAGGGCCATTCGCCGACGCAATCCTCACCGGCATCGATCTCGTCGCCATTTCGCCGGGCGTGCCGGTGCGCGAACCGGTCGTGCAGGAGGCGCTCGCGCGCGGCTTGGCGGTCGTCTCGGACATCGAATTGTTCGCCTGGGGCGTGCGCGAGCTTAGCCCTTCAGCGAAAGTGATTGCCATCACCGGCAGCAACGGCAAGACGACGACAACGGCATTGACCGCCTATCTGCTCAACGCCGCCGGCGTCGCGGCGATCGCCTGCGGCAATATTTCGCCGTCGGCGCTCGATGCGCTGATGGGCGTTCAGGATGGCGCGCCCGGATTCCCGGCGGCACCGACCGCGTGGGTACTTGAACTCTCAAGCTTTCAGCTTGAAACGACGCATGCGCTGGCTGCCGATGCGGCCGCGCTGCTCAACGTCAGCGAAGACCATCTCGATCGCCATGCGGGCATGGACGACTACGCCGCGATCAAGGGCCGCGTTTTCGCCGGGCGCGGGGCCATCGTGGTCAACCGCGACGACCCGCGCAGCCTGGCCGCGGGCCTAAGCCGACGGGACGGCCGCAAGCTCGTCAGTTTCGGCCTCGATGCGGCGCCCGATGCCAGCGATTTCGGCATCAGCGAGGGCCGCATCGTGCGCGGCGCCGAAGCGCTGATCGCGCTCTCCGAGTTCAAACTCGCCGGTCTGCACAACGCCGCCAATGCCATGGCGGCGCTCGCCCTGTGCGCGGCGATCGGCGTCGACCCGCACGCGCTGCTGCCGGCGCTGGCCCGCTTTACCGGGCTCGCGCATCGCGTCGAGTTCGTTGCGCAAGTCCACGATGTCGACTACTACGACGATTCCAAGGGAACCAATGTCGGCGCGACGCTGGCGGCGATTCAGGGCATGGGCCGCAAGGTCGCCGTGATTCTCGGCGGCGAAGGCAAGGGGCAGGATTTCACGCCGCTCGAATTGGCCCTGGCCCGGCACGCCCGCGCGGTCGCGCTGATTGGCCGTGATGCGCCGCTGATCGCCGCCGCGATCGTCGGTTGCGGCGTGCCAGTGCAGTACTGCGCCGATCTCCCCGAGGCGGTGCGCTGGTGCGCCGGGGAGTCCCGTCCCGGCGATGCCGTCCTGCTTTCGCCGGCCTGCGCCAGTTTCGACATGTTCCGCAACTACGGCCATCGCGCCGAGGTGTTCATCGCTGCGGTACATGCCCTGGCAGGGGAGGGCGCCTGATGCTGCAGGCTTTCGACACGCCTCGCCGGATGCCCGCGGAAGTCGACCTGACGCTGCTGTGGAGCGCGCTGTTCCTGCTGCTGATCGGCATGGTGATGGTTTACTCGGCGTCGATCGCCATTGCCGAAGCCGGGCGATTCACCGGCAATCATCCGGCGTACTTCCTCGTTCGCCACGGCGTCTTTCTGGCCATCGGCCTCGTCGCCGCCGGCTTTGCTTTCCAGGTACCGCTCTCGACCTGGCAGCAGCTCTCGCCCTGGCTCTTCGTCGCCGGTTTCGTGTTGCTGGCGCTCGTTCTCGTCCCGGGCATCGGCCGCGACGTCAATGGCGCGCGCCGCTGGCTCTCGCTCGGCGTTGCCAACCTGCAGCCCTCCGAACTGATGAAACTCTTCGCGGTGCTTTACGCGGCCGATTACACGGTGCGCAAGATGGCGCACATGCATGAACTCAAGCGGGCCTTCCTGCCGATGGCCGGCGCCATGGTCGCGGTCGGCATCCTGCTGCTCAAGGAACCGGATTTCGGCGCCTTCGTGGTGATCATCGCACTGGCCATCGGCATCCTTTTCCTCGGTGGCATGCGCGCCCGCCTGTTCGCCATCCTGATCGTCGTGATGGCGGTCGCCTTCGCCGCGCTGATCATCGTTTCGCCTTACCGCCGCGACCGCATCTTCGGATTCATGGATCCGTGGGCGGACGCTTTCGGCCGCGGCTATCAGCTATCGCACGCGCTGATCGCGTTCGGACGCGGCGAACTGCTCGGCGTCGGGCTCGGGGCGAGCGTCGAGAAACTCTTCTACCTGCCGGAAGCGCATACCGATTTTCTGCTTGCCGTGATCGCCGAGGAATTGGGCTTCACCGGCGTCGTCGTGGTCATCGTTCTCTTCGGCCTGCTCGTGCAGCGGGCCTTTGCCATTGGCCGCCAGGCGGTGGCGCTCGAGCGCCTCTATCCGGCGCTGGTCGCGCAAGGGATCGGCATCTGGCTGGGCATCCAGGGCTTCATCAACATGGGCGTCAACATGGGCCTCTTGCCGACCAAGGGCCTGACCCTGCCGCTGATGAGCTTCGGCGGATCGGGAATTTTCGTCAACTGTGTCGCCATCGCCATCCTGCTGCGCGTCGATTGGGAGAATAGACAGCTGATGCGGGGCGCGAAGCTATGAGCAAGACCATCATGGTCATGGCCGGCGGCACCGGTGGCCACGTCTTCCCCGGGCTTGCCGTTGCGGACCTGCTCAAGGCGCGCGGCTGGAAGGTCGTCTGGATGGGTAATCCCGACGGCATGGAGGCGACGCTGGTGCCGGCGCGCGGCTACGCGATGGCCTGGGTGCGCTTCGGCGCGCTGCGCGGCAAGGGCTTGCTGCGCAAGCTGCTGCTGCCGCTCGCGCTGCTCTCGGGCTTCTGGCAGGCGCTGCGCGAGATCCGCCGCGTCAAACCCGACGTCGGTCTCGGCATGGGCGGCTACATCAGTTTCCCGGGCGGCATGATGGCCGTGCTCAATGGCTGTCCGCTGGTCATCCACGAACAGAATTCGGTCGCCGGCCTGGCCAATCGCGTGCTCGCCCGAATCGCCGATCGCGTCGTCTGCGGTTTCCCGAACGCCTTGCCGAAGAGCCAATGGCTGGGCAATCCGGTGCGTCCGGAAATCGCCAAGCTGCCGGCGCCCGCCGAGCGCTTCGCCGAGCGCCTGACCGGCGAAGCCTCGCCGCTGCGCCTGCTGGTGCTCGGCGGCAGCCTCGGCGCGGCGGCAATCAACGACATCGTCCCCAGGGGGCTCGCCCTGGTCGCCGAAGAAGAGCGTCCGTTGGTGGTGCACCAGGCCGGCGCGAAACACCTCGAGACGTTGCAGGCCAATTATGCCGCTGCCGGCGTGCGCGCCAACTGCGTGGCTTTCATCGACGACATGGCCGGCGCCTACGAGTGGGCCGATCTGGTGCTGTGCCGGTCCGGCGCGCTGACCGTCGCCGAGCTCGCGGCGGCCGGCGTGGCGAGCATTCTGGTGCCGTTCCCGCATGCCGTCGATGACCACCAGACCTCGAACGCGAAGTTCCTCGCCTCGGCCGGCGGGGCGATCCTGCTGCCGCAGGAAGAAATGACAGCGGAATCGATCAGCCTGATCCGCAATTACACGCGCGGGCAAATGCTGCAGATGGCCGAGCGGGCAAGGGCCCTGGCCAAGCCGGAAGCGGCGGCCGAAGTGGCCGGGCTATGTGAGGAACTGGTGAAATGAAACATAAAGTCAAAAGCATCCACTTCGTCGGTGTCGGTGGTGCGGGCATGAGCGGCATCGCCGAGGTGCTCTCCAATTTGGGCTTCACGGTCAGCGGCTCGGATCTGGCCGACAACGCGACGACACGGCGCCTGGCCGGCCTGGGCATCCGCGTGACGGCCGGGCATGCGGCCGGAAACATCAAGGGCGCCGATGCCGTTGTCGTATCGACGGCGGTCAAGGAAGACAACCCGGAAGTGGCCGCGGCGCGCGCCGCCAAGATTCCCGTCGTGCCGCGCGCACAGATGCTTGCCGAACTGATGCGCCTGAAGCAGGGCATCGCCATCGCCGGCACGCACGGCAAGACGACGACGACCAGCCTCGTCGCCTCGATTCTCGCCGAGGGCGGCATGGACCCGACCTTCGTCATCGGCGGCCGGCTCAACGCCGCCGGCGCCAATGCGCGCCTCGGCTCGGGCGATTTCATCGTGGTCGAGGCAGACGAATCCGATGCCTCCTTCCTGTTCCTGTCGCCGACCATCGCCATCGTCACCAACATCGACGCCGACCACCTGGAAACCTACGGCCATGACTTCGGCCGCTTGAAGCAGGCCTTCGTCGATTTCCTGCAGCGCCTGCCGTTCGACGGCGTCGCCGTGCTCTGCGCCGACGACGCCAACGTGCGCGACATCAAGCCGCAGATTTCCCGGCAGATCGTCAGTTACGGCTTCGATGCCTCGGCCAATTTCCGCGCTGAAAACATTGTCGCGGCCGACGGTCAGATGCGCTTCG
The DNA here is from genome assembly GCA_903917505.1 of uncultured beta proteobacterium. The sequence continues at coordinate 10,883 of CAIXAY010000444.1, forward strand.
ATTGCGTGCGGGTCAACGGCAAGACGAAACGCTACCCGGTGACCCTCAATTTGCCCGGCCTGCACAACGTCTTGAACGCGCTCGCGGCGATTGCCGTGGCCAGCGAAGTCGGCGTCCCGGATCGGGCCATCGCCAAGGCGCTCGCCGAGTTCAAGGGCGTCGGGCGGCGCTTCCAGCGCTATGGCGAGATCGCGCTGGCCGGCGGCGGATGTTTCACGCTGGTCGACGACTACGGCCATCATCCCTCGGAAATGAAGGCGACCATCGCCGCGGCGCGCGGCGCTTTCCCCGGCCGCCGCCTGCTGCTCGCCTTCCAGCCGCATCGCTACACGCGCACGCGCGATTGCTTCGAAGATTTCGTCGGTGTCCTGAACGGCGTCGACGCGCTGGTGCTGGCCGAGGTTTATAGCGCCGGCGAGCCGCCCATCGTCGCCGCCGACGGCCGCAGCCTGGCGCGCGCGCTGCGCCTCGGCGGCAAGATCGAACCGGTGTTCGTCGAAAACATCGCCGACATGCCGCAAGCCATTCTCGACACCGCCTGCGACGGCGACGTGGTGATCACCATGGGCGCCGGGTCGATCGGCGGCGTCCCGGCCAAGCTGGTGCAGGTCTGATGATGAACGACTTCGGGAAAGTCGCGGTTCTGCTCGGCGGCCTCTCGGCCGAGCGCGCGGTGTCGCTGAACAGCGGCGCCCGCGTGCTGGCCGCCTTGCAGCGCCAGGGCGTGGACGCGCAGGCCTTCGACCCGGCCGAGCGCAAGCTCGACGAACTGGCCGCATTCGACCGCGTCTTCATCGCGCTGCACGGCCGCTACGGCGAGGACGGAACCATACAGGGCGCGCTCGAGCTGATGCGCATTCCCTATACCGGCAGCGGCGTGATGGCCTCCGCTCTGGGCATGGACAAGTGGCGCACCAAGCTGCTGTGGCGCTCGGTCGGTTTGCCGATTCCCGAGTTCGCGATGCTGGGCGCGCACAGCGATTTCGCGGCGATCGAAAAACAGTTGGGCTTGCCGCTCTTCGTCAAGCCGGATTGCGAAGGTTCGTCGATCGGCATCAGCAAGGTCAAGCTGCCCGGCGGCCTGCAGGCGGCTTATCTCGAAGCGGCCAGGCACGACCCGGTGGTGCTCGCCGAGCGCGCCATCCTCGGCGGCGAATACACCGTCGGCATCATCGGCAGCGGCGAAGACATGCAGGCGCTGCCGATCATCAAGATCGAGCCGGCCACCGAATTCTACGATTACGACGCCAAGTATCTGCGCGATGACACGGCTTACCGCTGCCCCTGCGGCCTGCCCGAGGCGCGCGAGCTCGAATTGCGCGCGCAGGCGCTCGAAGCCTTCCGCGTGATCGGCTGCCGCGGCTGGGGACGCGTCGATTTTCTGATGGATGAACAGGGCAACGCCTATTACCTCGAGGTCAACACCGCGCCGGGGATGACCGATCACTCGCTGGTGCCGATGGCCGCGCGGGTCGCCGGAATTTCCTACGACGATTTGGTCGTGCGTGTGCTGGCCCTGGCGACACTGGGATGATCAATGTGGAACAAGCCGCAGCTGATGACCGCCGTTTCCGACCTGCTCTGCGTGGCCGCAGCGGCCGCCTTGCTGGTCGCGGCGGTAGTCTGGAGCGCGCGCCTGCCGCTCTTTCCGCTGCGCGAAGTGGTGGTCACCAGCGAGTTGCGCGAAGTCCGGCGCAGCGAACTGCAACGCGCGCTCGCCGGCCGGCTGCGCGGCAATTTCTTCAGCATCAATCTCGACGCGGTGCGCGCGTCGCTCGAGGAACTGCCGTGGGTGCGGCGCGCCGAAGTGCGGCGGCAATGGCCCTCGCAGCTCGAAGTCTCCATCGAGGAGCAGGTGCCGGTGGCTTTCTGGGGGCAGGCGACGGGACAGCTGCTCAACGCCTACGGCGAGGTCTTCGCCGCGGTCATGAGCGTGCCGCCGGCGGCAGCGCTGCCGGTGCTGCTCGGCCCGCCGGGCGTTGCGCCGGAGGTGCTCGGCAATTATCAGCAGGCCGAGGAAGTGTTGCGGCCGATCGGGCGCGTGCCGCGCGCGCTCAATGTTTCGGCGCGCCTCGCGGTGCAGCTGCGGCTCGACGACGGGATGATCGTCGAGCTGGGACGGCAGCAGCCGAAGACGGCAATTCGCGAGCGGCTCGAGCGTTTCGTGGCGTATTACCCGAGCCTGCTGGCGGTCGTCAGGCAACGCGCGCGCGGCGCGGCGCTGCCGCTCGTAGTGGACATGCGTTATCCGAACGGCTTCGCACTGCGCGTCGGTGCGGCGCCGGCAACTGAAAGCAAAGGGAAACCATGAGCAGGGACAACAAGGAAATCATCGTCGGCCTCGACATCGGAACGACCAAGGTCGTGGCGCTGGTCGCCGAAGTGACTCCGGAGGGGCGGCTCAACATCATCGGCATGGGCTCGCAGGACTCGCGCGGCCTGAAGAAAGGCGTCGTCGTCAACATCGAGGAGACGGTGGCGACGATCTCGCGCGTGCTGCAGGAAGTCGAGCTGATGGCCGACTGCAAGGTCAAGGACGTCTATACCGGCATCGCCGGCAGCCACATCAAGAGCTTTAATTCCAACGGCATGGTGGCGATCAAGGACAAGGAAGTGACGCCGATGGACGTCGAGCGCGTCATCGAGACGGCGCGCGCCATGCCGATTCCGGCCGATCAGGAAATCCTGCACATCCTGACACAGGAATTCATCATCGACGACCAGGACGGCATCCGCGAGCCGATCGGCATGAGCGGCTTCCGCCTCGAAGTGAAGGTGCACATCGTCACCGGCGCGGTTTCCGCCGCGCAGAACATCGTCAAGTGCGTGCGCCGCTGCGGCCTCGAGGTCAACGACCTGGTGCTGCAGCCGCTGGCCTCGAGCTACGCCGTGCTGTCCGAAGACGAAAAGGACCTCGGCATCTGCCTGATCGACATCGGCGGTGGCACCACCGACCTCGCGATCTGGACGCAGGGCGCGATCCGCCATACCTCTGTCATCCCGATCGCCGGCGACCAGATCACCAATGACATCGCCATGGCGCTGCGCACGCCGACGCGCGAAGCCGAGGACATCAAGCGCAAGTTCGGCTGCGCGCTGTCCGATCTCGCCGACCCGGGCGACGTCATCGACGTCGCCGGCGTCGATGACCGGCCCTCGCGCAAACTGTCGCGCCGGGCGCTCGCCGACGTCATCCAGCCGCGCGTCGAGGAACTGTTCGAGCTGATCCAGGCCGAGCTGCGCCGCTCGGGCTTCGAAGAGGTCCTGTCGTCGGGCATCGTGCTCACCGGCGGTTCGTCGGTGATGCCCGGCATGATCGAGCTCGGCGAGGAAGTCTTTCACATGCCGGTGCGGCTCGGCATCCCGAAGTATTACGGCGCGCTCGCCGACGTCGTGCAGACGCCGCGTTTCGCCACCGCCTGCGGCCTGCTGCTCGAAGCGCAGACGCAGCGCAAGCGTGGCCTGAAAGTGCGCGAAACGCGCGACGTAAAACAGATTTTCGGACGCATGAAGTCCTGGCTCGAAATGAACTTTTGATGCGGAACTCTTAAAACGGAATTTTTGCTTGTTAATGGTTTTTAGCGAAGGAGAAGGCCATGTTTGAAATCATCGAGAAGGAAGATGTGGGTAGCGACTGGGGCACGGTGATCAAGGTCATCGGTGTCGGCGGCGCGGGTGGTAATGCCGTCGATCACATGATCCGCGAAGGCGTGATGGGGGTCGAGTTCGTCGCCGCGAACACCGACGCCCAGGCGCTCAAGCGCTCGGTCGCGCACAAGAAGGTCCGTCTCGGCAAGACGGGTCTGGGCGCCGGCGCCAAGCCGGAAGCCGGGCGCAACGCCGCCGTCGAGCATCGCGAGCAGATCGCCGAATCGCTCAAGGGTGCGCACATGGTCTTCATCACCGCCGGCATGGGCGGCGGCACCGGTACCGGCGCGGCGCCCGTCGTCGCCGAAGTGGCGCGCGAACTCGGCATCCTGACGGTGGCCGTGGTGACCAAGCCGTTCGGCTTCGAGGGCAAGCGCCTCAAGGTCGCCGAGGCCGGCATCGAGGAATTGCAGAAACACGTCGATTCGCTGATCGTCATCCTCAACGACAAGCTGATGGACGTGCTCGGCGACGATGTGTCGATGGACGAAGCCTTCAAGGCGGCGGACAACGTGCTGCGCAACGCCGTCGGCGGGATCGCCGAAATCATTAATTTCCCGGGCCTGGTCAACGTCGACTTCGAGGACGTGCGCACGGTGATGGGCGAAATGGGCATGGCCATGATGGGCTCGGCGACCGCTTCCGGCGTCGATCGCGCGCGCATCGCCGCCGAGCAGGCGGTGGCTTCGCCGCTGCTCGAAGGCATCAACCTTTCCGGCGCCAAGGGGGTGCTGGTCAACATCACTTCGACGCGAGCCTTGAAGATGAAGGAAGTCAACGAAGTGATGAACACCGTCCGCGAATTTGCCGCCGAGGACGCGCACATCATTTTCGGCGCGGTTTACGACGAGGGCATGGGCGAAGAGATCCGCGTCACCGTGGTGGCCACCGGCCTCGGCCAGGCGCAGGCCAGGAAGCAGCCCTTCGAGGTGATCAATACGCCGGTGCTGCAGGCGACCGGGACCAATGGCGGATTTGCGCAGGCGACGGGCGCCGGCGTAGACTACAACCAGCTCGACGCGATTCCGGCGGTGGTGCGCAAGAACAATCGCTCGACGGTCGAGGCTTTGGCGAGCAGCGGGGTCGATCGGTACGATATCCCGGCCTTCCTCCGCAAACAGGCCGACTGACGGCCGGCTGCGCTTGCTCATGCGGCGTTGCGGGTGACCTTGCATAGCGCTGCTATGCGGCGGTCTCCCGCGCCTTGCCTGAGCTGCGCTCGCTCGGCCGCGAGCTTGCCTTGTCATTCCGGCGAAAGCCGCAATCCAGGGGTTTGCATCCTTCTTCTTATGCTAAAAGGGGCTTGGCGGGCTGTGTTACAATCCGCCAATTCCCCGTCTTTTCAAAGCTATGCTCAAGCAACGCACGCTTAAATCGCTGATCCGCGCGTCGGGTGTCGGGCTGCATTCGGGAGTCCGGGTCAATATGACGCTGCGCCCGGCGGCGCCTAATACCGGGATCGTCTTCCGGCGTATCGATCTGGAACCGGTCGTCGATTTGCCCGCCTTGGCGCTCAACGTCGGCGACACGCGCATGTGCTCGTGCCTCGAGTGCGATAGCGCGCAGGGCAAGGTCAAGGTCGGCACCATAGAACACCTGATGTCGGCATTTGCCGGCCTCGGTATCGACAATGCCTACGTCGATCTCGACGCGGCCGAACTGCCTATCCTCGACGGGTCGGCTTCGCCCTTTGTCTTTCTGATCCAGTCGGCCGGCATCGAAGAACAGCCGGTGGCCAAACGGTTTATCCGCGTCAAGCGACCGATCGAGGTGCGCGAGGCCGATCGCGCCGGCGAAAAACGGGCGCGCCTGGAGCCTTACGATGGTTTCCGCCTGAGCTTCTCGATCGTCTTCGACCACCCGGCGATCACCCGCACCGGCCAGGAAGTGACGATCGATTTTGCCGAGAATTCCTATGTCCGCGAAGTCGCACGCGCCCGCACCTTCGGTTTCATGCAGGAAGTCGAGTGGTTGCACGAGAACGGGCTGGCGCAGGGCGGCGGCCTCGACAACGCGGTCGTTCTCGACGAATTCCGGGTGCTCAACGGCGACGGCTTGCGTTACACCGACGAGTTCGTCAAGCACAAAGTGCTCGATGCGATCGGCGACCTCTACCTGCTCGGCGCGCCTTTGCTCGCGTCGTTTACCGCCCACAAGTCGGGGCATGCCTTGAATAACGCCCTGGCGCGCGAGTTGCTGGCGCATCCCGAGGCCTGGGAGTACGTTTCCTTTGCCGACCAGGCGCAGGCGCCGCAGGCCGTGGCCCGCTGGCTGGCGCTGCCGGCCATGTAAGGCCGGGCGGGCGCGATGTGGCTGTTGCGTTTGCTGGGGGTCTTGACGGCGCTTACGGTGGCCGGCGGTGTGGGGGCTTACCTGCTGACCAGGAATCAGAAATACCTGCAATTTTCCTGGCGGCTGTTCCGCTACGCCGTGATCGTCGCCTTGCTCATATTCGCCCTGCTGATTCTCGAGCGGGTCGCGGTCATTCCGCTTTAGCCGCGCGCGCCAGCAAGGTCTCGAGCGCCGCGCGCAGCGGCGAGGCGGGCAGGGCGTCGCGCAAGCCCTGGAGTTCCCCGGCGGCTCTGGCGCTCAGCGGTTTCTGCGTTGAAGTCCTTGATTGTGTGCGGCTTTCGCGGGCTTGCACTTTGACCTGAACGCCGGTACACTCAACTCCCCGTTTTGAAAAACCTTCGGCCAGGGTCGGCGCCATCTGGCGCAACTTCGCAGCGAGCACGCCGTTGGCGGCGTGAATAACGATAATTCCGGACTTGTAATTGGCCAGGCGGCTCGCCTGGCTCAAGTTAGCCGGCGCGATGTCCTGATAGAGATGCGCCAGTTTTGCGAGCAGTCGCGCGTGCGCCAAGACCTGGCCGGCGCCATCAGCTGTATCGAGAAAGTTTTCGAGGGATTTTTGCATCGCGAACTTCGAGGAGTGGCAACGTGCATATTATTCTCGTCTCCAACCGTCTGGCAACCGCCAAGACACTGAATGTCACGCCGCGCTTGCTGGTCGGCGCCGCGGCCGCTTTCGTGTTCGTGGCGTTTGCCACGTCTTTCCTGTTTTCCTGGGTCGGTGTTCGCTTCAACATGCCGTTTGCCGCCGAACTCGTCGCCGCCGTGCAGCAGATCCAAAATCGCAAGACCGAAGAGTACGTGCGGGACAACGTCACTTCGATGGCGGTCAAGCTTGGCGAGATGCAGGCGCAACTGATGCGGCTCGATTCACTGGGCGAGCGCATTTCGAAGAATTCCGGCATCAATGTCCCCAAGAACGACAATATAAAGAGCAAGATGGGCAGCGGCGGTCCGCTGGTCAATCCCTCGCGGCCGCTTTCGGCCAACGAACTGCAGCGCGAAATCGACCGCCTCTCCGAGATTCTCGAAGAACGCAGCGACAGTCTGACGGCGCTCGAGTCGCAAATCATGGAGCGGCGCATCAAGGCGACGCTCCTGCCGACGATCGTGCCGATCGATAGCACGCACATCGGATCGACCTTCGGCCGGCGCATCGATCCGATCGCCGGCGTCAGCGCCATGCACGAAGGCATCGATTTCGTCGCCGAACCGGGGACGCCGGTGATCGCCTCGGCCGGCGGCGTCGTGCTGACCGCCGAATCGCACCCGCAGTATGGAAACCTGATTGAAATCGACCACGGCAACGATTTTTCGTCGCGTTACGCACACCTCTCGAAAATCAAGGTCAAGGTCGGGCAGATCGTCAAGCGCGGCCAGGAGATCGCGCTCAGCGGCAATACCGGCCGGACCACCGGCCCGCATTTGCATTTCGAGGTACGGTTTAAAGGCGTGGCGCAGAATCCGGCGCGTTTCCTGCAACTGGGGACGCAGATGGCGCTCAATTCCACTGGCGATGGCAAGCCTGACTCGCCGGTCGGCCATGGCACGCCGCGGAAAACGCGAGCGACGGCAAGTTTCAGCGCGCCGCACTAGGAAGCTCTCCGCTCGTTGCGCGGGCTGCCGGTTTCAGCAGGCGGGGCGTGCCGCAGTTCACAGACGCCGCGTGGATGTCGCCAAAGCGCCGTCGCGCTGCCCGCGCGTGTTAGAATCGCTTCCTTTTACGCGCCAACTAATTCCAGAATGATTTCCGGCCTACTCAAGAAAATTTTCGGCAGCCGCAACGACCGGCTGATCAAGCAGTACTCGGCGGTCGTCCGCCAGATCAATGCTTTTGAAGCCGGAATCAGCGCGCTCTCGGACGAGGCGCTGCGCGGCAAGACCGACGAATTCAAGGCGCGCGTGGCCGCCGGCGAAACGCTCGATGCGCTGCTGCCGGAAGCCTTCGCCGTGGTACGCGAGGCCAGCATCCGCACGCTCGGTATGCGCCATTTCGACGTGCAGATGGTCGGCGGCATGGTGCTGCATTACGGCAAGATCGCCGAAATGCGCACCGGCGAGGGCAAGACCCTGGTCGCCACCCTGCCGGCCTACCTCAATGCCATGGCCGGCAACGGCGTGCATATCATCACCGTCAATGACTATCTGGCCAGCCGCGACGCCGAGTGGATGGGGCGTCTGCACCGCTTCCTTGGGCTCAGCGTCGGCGTCAATCTGTCGCAGATGGAACACGACGCCAAGCAGGCGGCTTATGCGGCCGATATCACCTACGGCACCAACAACGAGTTCGGCTTCGACTACCTGCGCGACAACATGAAGGATTCGATCGAGCGCTACGTGCAGCGCGAGCTGCACTACGCCATCGTCGACGAGGTCGACTCCATCCTGATCGACGAGGCGCGCACGCCGC
>CAIXAY010000445.1 GCA_903917505.1 uncultured beta proteobacterium
GCGGAGAGGCCGCCGCTGACCAGCAGGCGGGTGACCGGATCGAGCAAGGCGATGACGACATTGGGCAGGACGCCGAGCAGGATGCAGCCGGCGGCCAGCCAGAGCAAGCCGATGCGCTCGAGGCGGCCGGCGTCGTGCGCCTGCGCGAGCTTCTCCTCGCGCGGCTGGCCGAGGAAAATGATGCCGTAGAACTTGACCATGGCGAAACCGGCGAGCGCGGCGATCAGCGCGATCGCGCCGGCGACCACCGGCAGCAGCATGTTGAGATAGCCGTGCGCCAGCCCCGAGGTGAACAGAAAGCCTTGCAGCAGCAGCCATTCGGAGACGAAGCCGTTGAACGGCGGCAGCCCCGCCGAAGCCAGCGCGCCGACGAGCGCCAGCCAGGCCACCCAGGGCATGCGATGGATCAGGCCGCCGAGCTTGCCGAGGTTGCGCTCGCCGGTGGCGTGCAGCACCGACCCTGTCGACAGGAAGAGCAGGCTCTTGAAGAAAGCGTGGTTGAGGCAGTGATAGAGCGCCGCGGTCAGCGCCAGCGCGGCGAGGTTGGGCGCCAGGAAGGATTTGAAGATCAGGGCCAGTCCCAAGCCGACGAAGATCAGCCCGATGTTTTCGATCGAAGAATAGGCGAGCAGGCGCTTCATGTCGGTCTGCACCGCGGCGAAAATGACGCCGAACAGCGCACTGGCAAGACCGATGAGCAGGAGCAGCACGCCCCACCACCAGAGCTGCGCGTGCAGGAGATCGAAGGATACGCGCAAGAGGCCGTAGATCGCCGTCTTGAGCATCACGCCGCTCATCATCGCCGACACCGGCGAGGGGGCGGCGGGGTGCGCTTCGGGCAGCCAGACATGCAGCGGCAAGAGGCCGGCCTTGGCGCCGAAGCCGAACAGCGCGAGCAGGAAAGCGATCGTCGGCCAGACACCGAGCGTCGAGAAACTGCGCATCGCATCGAAGGTGTAATCGCCGGCGCTGCCGGCCATGACGCCGAAGGAGAGCAGGATGCCGACCGCGCCGACGTGTGCGATGAGCAGGTAGAGATAGCCGGCGCGCCGGATCTCGGCATGCCGGTGTTCGGACGTGACGAGGAAGAAAGAAGTGAGCGCCATGGTTTCCCAGGCGACCATGAAGGCGTAGCCGTCGTCGGCGAGCATCACGAAAGCCATGCTGAACAGGAAGAGGTGATAGCGCAGGCATTGCAGGCCGGGCGTCGTGCCTTCGCCGCGGCGGAAATAACCCGCGGCATAGATCGAGATGCCGGCGCCGGCCGCGCCGAGCAGCAAGAGGAAGAAAGCGGAGAGCGCGTCAAGGCGCAAGTGGAAAGGCAGGTCGGGCAGGCCCAGCGGCAGGACGCGCACCTGCGGGCTGGCGACCAGCGCCGACAGCGCGAGCGCCGCCAGCAGCAAGCCGAGGACCGCGCCGAGCGGAAAGAGCAGGCGCGTGACCAGGATAAACCGGCGCGCGAAAACGATGCCGATGAGGCCGATCAGCAGCCAGCCGCAGGCGACGAGCACGATCCAGTCGAGCAGCAGCCATTCGCGCATGCGCTAGCCGCCTTCCTCGCGACCGTCGTCGGGCGTTTGCAGCAACTCGCGCAGGATGCGTCCGGCGGCCCAGATCATCAACACGAAGCCCGCGATCGTCATCGCGATCGCTTCGGCGTTGCCCGAGGGGAAGCCCGCCACGAACAGCACCTGTCCGCGCGCCAGCCACAAGGCCCCGCTGCTCAGCAGGACCATGCCGGCGACATCGCAGAGGGCGAAGAGCAGGATCTTCAGCGTCAGTTGCGGGCGGCGCCGCCGGGATGATTGTGATTGTGGCAGCATGAACGCATTATTTTACGCGCATTCCCGGTTGGGCGCCGGCGTCGGGCGCGAGCAGGAAAATTCCCGGCGCCTTCGCGTCGGCGTCCGAGGCCGCGAGCACCATCCCCTCGCTGATGCCGAACTTCATCTTGCGCGGCGCGAGGTTGGCGACCATCACCGTCAGGCGGCCGATGAGTTGTGCCGGGTCGTATGCCGACTTGATGCCGGCGAAAACCTGGCGCGGTTTTTCTTCGCCGATGTCGAGCGCGAGACGAACCAGCTTCTCGGCGCCCTCGACCTGCCCGGCATCGACAATGCGCGCGATGCGCAGGTCGACTTTCATGAACTCGTCGATGCCGATCGTCGCCGCTTCGGCCGCAGGCGCGGCGCTCGGCAGCGGTGCGGCGGCTTGAACTGCGGCCTTGGCCGGCGGTTCGGCCGGTTCGAGCGTGGCGGTGTTGGCGGCAACCAGCGCAGCGATCTGCTTGGCGTCGACGCGCGTCATCAGATGGCCGTAAGCCTTGATCGCATGGCCGGCCGGCAGGGGCGTCGCGGCGTCGCTCCAGCTCAGCGGCGCGATGACGAGGAAAGCCTCGACGGCTTCGGCCACCTTGGGCAGCACCGGTTTCAGGTAGAGCGTGAGCAGGCGGAAGGCTTCGAGGGCCTGCGAGCAGGCGGCGTGCAGTTCGACTTCGCGGCCTTCCAGCTTGGCCAGCTCCCAGGGTTTGCGTTCGTTCACCACGACGTTGGCGACATCGGCCAGGGCCATGACCTCGCGCAGCGCGCGCCCGAACTCGCGCTCCTCGTAGGCCTGCGCGATGCTCGCGGCGGCGTCGCGCAGCGGCTTGATCCAGGCGGCGCCCGGCGTGTCGGCGACGGCGCACAGCCGGCCGCCGAACTTTTTGCTGATGAAGCCGGCGCAGCGGCTGGCGATGTTGACGTATTTTCCGACCAGGTCGGAATTGACGCGGGCGACGAAATCGTCGAGGTTGAGGTCGATGTCTTCCATCGTGCTGCCGAGCTTGGCGGCGTAGTAGTAGCGCAGCCATTCGGGATTGAGGCCCTCGTGCA
>CAIXAY010000446.1 GCA_903917505.1 uncultured beta proteobacterium
GGCCGCGTCGAGAAGTTCAACAAGAAGTACGGCGCGATGCACAAAACATCCTGAGCCTTACGATGAGTTCACGCGGACTCGGAAAAAAGGCAGCCGCTGGGCTGCCTTTTTCGTTTGACTTGTCCGCAGCGCGCTGAACTCGATCCGGCCATGCCCGTTCTCCAGGAACAACCCCGCTTCAAGGGAATCTCGCTGCCGCCCTCCGGCTGGGCGCTGGCCATCCTGCTGGCGCTCTACATCTTCACCGGCATCATCGGTCACGACCCGTGGAAGAGCGACGACGCGATTTCGATCGGCATCGCGCACAGCATTCTTTCGGACGGTCACTGGCTGATGCCGCACCTGGCCGGCCAGCCCTATCCCGACGCGCCGTTTTACTACTGGGCCGCCGCCGCTTTTGCCAGACTGTTTTCCTGGCTGCTGCCCGAACACGAAGCCGCGCGCCTGGCCAGCGGCCTGTTCACCCTGATGGCCCTCGAGTTCATCCTGCTCGCCGCGCGCGAACTGCATGGCCGCGAATATGCGGCCGCCGCGCCGCTGGTCCTTGCCGGCAGCATCGGATTCCTGTTTCATGCGCACGAGGCGCAGCCGATGCTCGCCGCGCTCACGGCGCACACCGCGGCCTACTGGGCGCTGATCCTGTTGCCGCGCCGCCCGCGCTTTGCGGCGACGATATTCGCCATCGCGGCGGCCCTGGGTTTCATGGCCAACGGCTTGCTGCCGACGTTGACGCTGCTGCCGGTGATCCTCTGCGCGCTGTGGGCGGCCGCGGACAGGAAGAAGACTGCGGCCCTTCTGCTCGGCGCGCTGGCGCTCGCGCTGCTGCTCTGCGGCCTGTGGCTGGTGCCCTTGCAAATGACCGCGCCGGGCTATCTCGCGGCGTTCTGGCAGGGCGAAGTCGCGCCGCTGAGCAAGTCGGTGCAGGCACTCTACAACGTCCCGCGCTACCTCAATCTGCTGCTCTGGTACGCCTGGCCGGCGCTGCCGCTCGCGGCCTGGGCGCTGTGGTCGAAACGCCAGGTTCTCGGCAGCCGGGCGCTGGCCCTGCCGCTCGTTTCCTTCATTTCGGTGCTGCTCATTCTCGGCCTCAACGTCGAGACGCGCAGCGACCTCGCCCTGCTGCTCCTGCCGCCGCTGGTCCTGCTCGCCGTGCCTGGCGTTGCGACGCTGCGGCGCGGCGCGGCGAACGCCTTCGACTGGTTCAGCATGATGACCTTCAGCAGTTTTGCGGCGATCGTCTGGATCGTCTGGAGCGCGATGGTCTTCGGCTGGCCGGATCGCCTGGCGCGCCAGGCCGTCCGCCTCGAGCCCGGTTTCGTCGGCGCCTTCAGCACCCTGGCCTTCGCCTTCGCGGCCCTGGCCACCCTCGTCTGGTTCTGGATGATCGTCACCAGCCCGCGCTCGCCGATGCGCGGCATCATGCACTGGATGACCGGACTGACCCTGTTCTGGCTGCTCATCGCGACGCTGTGGATGCCGTGGATCGATTATGGCAAGACCTACCGGCCAATGTCCGCGTCTTTGGCCAAGGCCTTGCCGGCCAATGCCAAGTGCATTGCCAACGCCAACCTGCCGGATGCGATTCTCGCCTCGCTCGATTACTTCGACGGGATCCGCACCGTGGCCATGCAGGACCCCGCCAGCAAGGCTTGCGGCTGGCTGCTGGTGCATGGCGAGGTGCGCGACCCGGCGCTCATCGCCGCCGCCGGCTGGCGCCACGCGTGGGAAGGCAAACGGCCGAGCGATCGCCGCGAAAGCGAGAAATTCCATCTTTACCGGCGCCAGGGCAAGGCCGCCGGTTCATTGCCGCGGGATATCGCCGTCGAAGGTGTCGAGGGCGCTGCCGCCGGCCGCTGAAACGCTTGCGCCGCCGATCACAGCTTGATGAAATGCTCGCGATAGTAGGCCAGCTCGGCGATCGATTCGCGAATGTCGGCGAGCGCCGTGTGTTCGCCCTTCTTGGCGAAGCCCTTGGCCAGCTCCGGCTTCCAGCGCCGGCAAAGTTCCTTGAGCGTGCTGACGTCGAGGTTGCGGTAATGGAAGAAGGCTTCGAGCCGCGGCATGTAGCGCGCCATGAAGCGCCGGTCCTGACCGATCGAGTTGCCGCACATCGGGCTCGCGCCCTGCGGCACGTATTCCTGCATGAAAGCGAGCGCCGCCGCTTCGACCGCCGCCTCGTCCTGCGTCGACGTCCTGACCTTCTCGATCAGGCCGGAGCGGCCATGCGTGTTCTTGTTCCACTCGTCCATCGCCGCGAGCTGGGCGTCGCTTTGATGCACGACCCAGGCCGGCGATTCGGCGATGATCGCCAGATCGGAATCGGTGACGATCATGGCCAGTTCGATGATGCGTTCGCGCTCGGGGTCGAGCCCGGTCATTTCCATGTCCAGCCAGACGAGATGATTTGCGTTCTGTGCCATATAATCCGCTTCCTAAACCGCCATTTTCGCACAGCTTAATGAGCAATACTTTTTCCGTCGTCTTTCTTGTCGCCCTGATGCTGATGGTCGTTCTGCGCCGCTGGCTGGCGCAGCGCCAGATTGCCCACGTGCTCGCGCACCGCGCCGCGGTGCCGGCGCAGTTCGCCGGCTTTCTCGAATTGCCGGCGCACCAGAAGGCCGCCGATTACGCCGTCGCGCAGACGAAGTTCGGCCGCATCGCGATGGCCATCGAGGTCACCGTCCTGGTGGCCTTCACCTTCGGTGGCGGACTGCAGGCGCTGCACGGCTTCTGGAGCGCCCGCCTCGAAGGCCTCTCCTATGGCGTGGTGCTGATCTTCAGCGTGATGGCCATCTCGGGCGTCATCGACCTGCCGCTCGCCGCCTACCGCCAGTTCGTCATCGAGGCGAAATTCGGCTTCAACCGCATGACGATCCAATTGTTCATCGTCGATCTCGTCAAGCAGACGGTGCTCGGCCTGCTGATCGGCACGCCGGTGCTGCTCGCCGTGCTCTGGCTGATGGCACAAATGGGCAGCCTGTGGTGGCTCTACGTCTGGCTGTTCTGGTGCAGCGTCAACCTGCTGATCCTGTTCATCTACCCGACCTGGATCGCGCCGCTGTTCAACAAGTTTTCGCCGCTCGAAGATGCCCCGCTCAAGGCGCGCATCGAAGCGCTGCTGGCGCGCTGCGGCTTCGCCGCTTCCGGCCTGTTCGTCATGGACGGCTCGAAACGCTCGAATCACGGCAACGCCTATTTCACCGGCTTCGGCAAGAGCAAACGCATCGTCTTCTTCGATACCCTGCTCGGCCGCCTGCAGCCGGTCGAGGTCGAAGCCGTGCTCGCGCATGAACTCGGCCACTTCAAGCTGCGCCACGTGATCCAGCGCATCGTGCTGCTCTTCGCCCTGTCGCTCGCCTTCCTCGCCGTGCTCGGCCAGCTGATGGACGCCGCCTGGTTCTTCAAGGGCCTCGGCGTGACGGCACAGAACACCGCGCTGGCGCTGGTCCTCTTCTTCCTCGTCATGCCGGTGTTCACCTTCCTGCTGACGCCCCTGATGAGCCTGCTCTCGCGCCGCCATGAATTCGCCGCCGACCGTTATGCCGCCGAGCACGCCTCGGCCGCCGACCTGATCAAGGCGCTGGTCAAGCTCTACGAGGACAATGCCTCGACGCTGACGCCCGATCCGCTGCATTCCCTGTTCTACGATTCGCACCCGCCGGCGGCGCTGCGCATCGCGCGCCTCGCCGCGAACTGAAGCACGCATGGGCGGCAAAGCGCACGGCAAGCAGGCGGATAGCGAGCAGGCGCTGCAGCGGCAAGGCATGATCGTCGCCGCGCACGGGCGGCAATATCGCGTCGAATTCGATAGCGGCGAAACCTTGCTGTGTTTCCCGCGCGGCAAGAAAAGCGAGCTGGCCTGCGGCGACCGGGTCAGCGTGCAGCTTGGCGGCGACGGCCCCGGCGTGATCGCAACGGTGGCGCCGCGCAGCACCCTGCTCTATCGCTCCAACGAATTCAAGCAGAAGCTGATCGCGGCCAACGTCACGCAGATTGTCATCGTCGTCGCCACCGAACCCTCGTTTTCCGACGAGCTTGTCACGCGCTGCATCGTCGCCGCGGAAAGCCAGGACATGAAGGTCCTGATCGTGCTCAACAAGTGCGATCTCGCCGCGCGCGTCGCGCCGGCCCTGCGCGCCCTGGCGCCGTTCGAGAAACTGGCCTACCCGCTGCTCCAGCTTTGCGCCCGCCACGACGCCAGTGCCTTGCTGCCTTACCTCGCTGGCCATACGAGCGTGCTCGTCGGCCAGTCCGGGATGGGCAAGTCGACGCTGATCAACGCGCTCTTGCCCGATGCCGGCGCGGCGACGCGCGAAATTTCGGCCGCCCTCGACTCGGGAAAACACACGACGACGCACGCGACGCTCTATCGGCTCGACAGCGAGTCGGCGCTGATCGACTCGCCGGGCCTGCAGGAATTCGGGCTGCGCCACCTCTCGCCGCAGGCCGTCGAAAACGGTTTCCTCGAATTCCGGCCGCTGCTCGGCCAGTGTCGTTTTCGCGACTGCCGGCACGACCGCGAACCCGACTGCGCCGTCCATGCCGCAGTCAAGCGCAAGGCCATCGATCCGCGCCGCTACGCCGTTTTCCGCACGCTGCTCGCCGAAGTCGGCTAAGCCCGCGATCTGGGCTAGCTAGCGCGGCTTGGCACCGCCGCCGTCCATCGCGCCGACGCAGCGCTTCAGCGTGGCGGCCTGTTCTTCAGCCGATTTGCCGACCAGCTCGCAGTTCTGACCATCGGGTTTCGGCTTCGGCTTTTTCACTTTCGGCGGGATCGCGGCTGGTGTTGCAGCTGCCGCACCCGCCACGCGCGCAGCCGGCGCGCCTTCGGTGGCAGCGCCAGCGGGGGCGGTCGGAGACGAGACTTCTTCCGCTTTCCTGGTCTTGTCGCCGGCCGGGCTCGAACGTGCGATCGAATACTCTTTCAGGAGATGCATTTGCTTCGAAAGACCTTCGATTTGCGCCTTCATCTCGTCGAGTGCCTGGCTCTTTTGCTGCAGCTGTTCGCTGGCGGCAATGAGCTCCGCATGCAAGGCGTTGCTGCGCTGATAATAGACGAATCCACCGGCGAGCATCAGGGTCAGCAGAATCCCGAGCAGCATCGAAAGGGCGACGACCAGCGTGAGCTTGGGTTTGGCCGGCGGTGCCTGTTCGGCGACTTCCGGCGCCTCTTTGTCATCGGTCACGGTCTTGTCCTTTGTTCATGCAATAAGCCGCGGGCATTCAATGCAGGCTGCCACATCCATATATAACGCTCGGCAAAGCGAATACTTTAGCATTCCCGGGCGAGCGCATCGAATAAATGGAAAGATCGCCGCGACGGCTCCCGCGCGCGGCATCGGGCTTGGACTGCGGATCTCCCGTCGCTGTTGGCGCAGGCTGTTGGCGCAGGCTGTGCGATACACGCCTGTCGTGGTAAGCTTGAAGCCCGCGACAAGACAGATTCAATCTGCTATGAACATGCCGACCCCCCCCGGCGCGCCACGCCAAAACCCGGCCCAGAACGCACGCGCACTGCTCAAGACCCTGCAGGAAAGCTTCCCGGTTTTCGGCGATTGCGCGCCGCTGGCGATCGGCATCGACAAGGAGCTGCTGGCGCGCCGGCCGGATATCGATCGCAAGGCCCTGCGCATCGCGCTGGGCATGCATACCAACCCGCTGCGCGACCTCAACCCGAGGGAAAAAGCGCCCCGCCGTCTCGATCTCGACGGCCAGCCCGGCGACGAGGTGAGCGCCGAGCACCGCAGCCATGCCACCCAGGTCTTGCGCGAACGCTTCAAGAAAGACGCCGAGCGGCGCCAGGCGCTGCGCGCGGCCGAGGCGGCCGCGGCGATCGAGCGCGAGCGCGCGCAGAAGCTCAATCAGCTGGTCGAAAAGTTCGGCAGGAGCAAGTAGCCGATACGCCGGCTAGCGCGGCGCTGACGGCGCGGCCGGCAAGCTCAGCACGGCGTCCTTGTCCGCCAGCCAGTCGCCGGTCAGGCGCCATCCTTCCTTCTCGTCTTCAAGCGTGACATGCCAGCGGCCGGACACCGGCGCGCTCAGCTTGCCGCTGTAAGACCCCGTGCCGGCGGCAGCCAGGACCAGGGTCTGATCGATGCCGGGACGGGTCGGATGCACCAGATGCAGCCGGAGCGCCGGCGGCAGCTCCGCGCCAGGGGCCGCGCGCAGCAGCACCCTGATCTGCAGGCCATCGGCGCCGCGCATCACTTCGGCGTGCAGGGCCAGCGCAAGCGCACGCTTGTCGCGCTCGCTCATCTGGTTCACCGCGAGTCCCTGCTTGTAATAATCCTCTTCGACCAGGCCGTCATTGCTGACCACCGCCAGATAAAACGTTAACGATCCGGCGACGATGGCGATGAACGGGCCGGCCATCAGCAGCCACGGGCCGTAATGGCGATACCAGGGCTTGCTGTCGGTAGTGCGATTCATTCCTACACCTCAATTCCAGGCACGACAGCGGGGCACGGCGAATACCATTCTTGCCGCCTTACGGCAGGAAAAAGGTGGCCTTCTCGCGCACGCCGATCGCGCTGTTTTCCTGCGCGCGGATTTCGAAATAGACCGGGTTCGATCCCTTGTGGCCGGCGCCTTCCACAACGCTGGCCGACAGCAACAGGACCTTGGTGGACACCGCAGGCACGTCGATCGTGCGCTCGCCGACGAGGGTGATTCCGTCGATTCCGCTCACCGTGATGGCATAACGGTGCGGCGCTTCGTCGGTGTTCATGACGCGCAGGGTAAATGCATTTTCGATGCGTTCGTCATCGGCTTCGCGGTACAGCGTCGAGCGATCGCGCAGGATGTCGACCTTGAGCGGGATGCGCGTCGCCAGGCTCCATGCCGTCGCGGCGATGATCGCCAGCAGGATGGTCGTATAAAGCACCGTGCGCGGGCGGAGCAGGTGCAGCAGGATATCGTGTGCCGTATAGCGCTTGGCCAGCGCATTCTCGGTCGAATAGCGGATCAGGCCGCGCGGCGTTCCGACCTTGTCCATCACCTCGTCGCAGGCGTCGATGCAGGCGGCGCAGGCGATGCATTCGAGCTGCAGCCCGTCGCGGATGTCGATGCCGGTCGGACAGACCTGCACGCAAATGCTGCAGTCGATGCAGTCGCCGGTCTTTGCCGCGGCGGCGGCGTTCTTGCGCA
>CAIXAY010000447.1 GCA_903917505.1 uncultured beta proteobacterium
GCAGTACGTCGGGCTCGACGCCGGCGGTGACGAGAAGATGATGAAGGCGGGTGATGTCTTCAGCAAGACGCAGTCGGCGGTGGTGCTGGAAAAGCTGATCAGTCAGTTCATGTTCAACAAGGCGTCCGAAACACCGGACAAAAAATAATGAAAGGGTTGTTCGTGGATACACAACTGGCAAGAAAAGTCACCAGTCTGGCGTGTGCCGCCGTGCTGATCGGCGGCTTGAGCGCCTGTGCGACGACGGCGAACAATCCCAAGGATCCCTACGAAGGCTTCAACCGCGCGATGTTCGCGGTCAATGAAGGCATCGACGTGGTCATCAAGCCGGTTGCCCAGGGCTATGACGCGGCGGCGCCGCTGCCCGTGAAGGCTGGCATCGGCAACTTCTTCGGCAATCTCTACGATGTGTGGACGGCCTTCAACAACTTCCTGCAGGGCAAGGGCGGGCAGGGGCTTTCCGACGTCGGCCGGGTACTCGTCAATACGACGGTAGGCATCGGCGGCGTCTTCGACGTGGCCAGCGAAATGGGCCTCGACAAGCATACCGAGGATTTCGGCCAGACGATGGGCAAGTGGGGCGTCGATGACGGCCCGTACTTCTACTGGCCGCTGATCGGGCCGCGCACGACGCGCGACACCTTCGGCTGGATGGTCGATAGCTATGCCGATCCGATCTGGCACGTCGATCAGATATCCTGGCGCAATTCGCTGGTCGGCGTGCGTTACATCGATCTGCGCGCCAGCATGCTGCCGACCGACCGGGTTGTCGAGCAGGCGGCTTTCGACAAGTACGACTATATTCGTGATGCATACCTGCAAAACCGCCACAGCGAGATCAACGATGGAAAGACCGTCATCGAAGGCCGTGAAGGTGTGGAGTGCAAGCAGAGCCGCTGTTTCTGATCGCGGTCGTTGAAGAGAGCTGAAAGACCGTGATGAAATCGCTGTTTGCTTTGGTTCTGGGCGTGTTGTTGTTGAGTACGCCGGCGTTTGCCCAGGAAGATTCGCCGGACGCCATGATCAAGAAAGTCACCGAGGACGTCCTGACTATCGTCCGCCAGGACAAGGAGATCCAGAGCGGCAATACCGCCAAGGCCATCGAACTGGTCGAAGCCAAGGTCTTGCCGATCTTCGATTTCCAGCACATGACCGGGCTGGCGATGGGGCGCGACTGGAGCAAGGCGACCCCCGAGCAGAAGAAGCGACTGGCCGACGAGTTCAAGACGCTGCTGGTGCGCACCTACTCGAACGCGCTGACCAGCTACAAGAACCAGACCGTGCGCTACAAGCCGACCAAGATGCAGAGCGGCGACACCGACGCGCTGGTCAGGACCGAAATCGTTCAGCCCGGCAGCAAGCCGATCCAGCTCGACTATTCGGTCGATAAGGGCAGCGATGGCTGGAGAGTTTACGATGTCGTCGTCGCCGGCGTGAGCCTGGTGACCAACTACCGCGACACCTTCAATCAGGAAGTCCGCGCCAACGGGATAGACGGGCTGATCCAGATGCTGGTGACCAAGAACAAACAGCTGGATCCGGCCAAGAAATGATTGAACAGAATGGCGCTGGGCTCACTCTGACGGGCCCGATGTTGATCGCCAATGCCCGCGCCCTGCTTGAAACAGGGCGCGGCTTTTTGCAGGGCGCCGCGCCGGCGGGCGAAATGCTGCTCGATCTTGCGGCCGTCGAAGAAACCGATTCTTCGGCGCTGAGCGTGATTTTCGGATTGCTGCGCACCGCGCAAAAACGCGGCCTGACGCTGCGCATCGCCCATGCCCCGGCCAGCATGCTCAGCCAGGCGGCGCTTTACGGCGTCGCCGAATCCCTGCCGCTCGCCTGAGCGGCGCGGCGCTTGCCAGGTTCAGATGCCATGGGCGTCGCGGTTTCCATTCAGAACGTCGTCAAGACTTTCGGCAGCGTGCGCGCGCTCGCCGGCGTTTCGCTGGAAATCGCCGAGGGCGAATTCTTCGGCCTGCTCGGGCCGAACGGCGCCGGCAAGACGACGCTGATCTCCTGTCTCGCCGGACTGGTTCGCCCTGACCAGGGCAGCCTCAGCGTGATGGGCTGCGACGTCCTCTCCGATTACCGGAATGCGCGCCGCCGCCTCGGTGTGGTGCCGCAGGAACTCGTTTTCGACCCCTTCTTCACGGTGCGCGAGACGCTGCGTATCCAGTCCGGCTATTTCGGCATCCGCAACAACGACGACTGGATCGACGAGATCCTCGCCACGCTCGACCTGGCGCCCAAGGCCAATGTCAACATGCGCCGCCTGTCGGGTGGCATGAAGCGCCGCGTGCTGGTCGCGCAGGCGCTGGTGCACAGGCCGCCGGTGATCGTCCTCGACGAACCGACGGCCGGCGTCGACGTCGAATTGCGCCAGGGCCTGTGGCAGTTCGTCCAGCGCCTCAACAACGAAGGCCATACGGTCATCCTGACCACGCATTACCTCGAGGAAGCCGAAGCGCTGTGCGGGCGCATCGCCATGCTCAAGCAGGGCCGCGTCGTCGCGCTCGACACCACGAGCAACCTGCTGGCGCGTTTCTCCGGCCATACGCTGAACGTGCGCCTCGGCGGCGAAGCCCGGCTGCCCGAAGCCCTGCGCGCCGGCGCCAGCAAGAGCGACGGCTACTGGGTCTTTCGCCTCGCCGGTTTCGAAGAGATCGAGCATCTGCTGGCGGCGATCCGCCAGGCCGGCTGCACCGTAGACGACTTGCGCCTGACCCAGACCGACCTCGAAGACGTCTTCGTCGGCGTGATGCGCGAAGAGAGCGTCGGGGCCTTGCCATGATCGGCTTTCGCACCCTGCTCTACAAGGAAGCGCTGCGCTTCTGGAAGGTCGGTTTCCAGACGGTCGCCGCGCCGGTGCTGACCGCGCTGCTGTATCTGTTGATCTTCTCGCATGTGCTCGATTCGCAGGTGCAGGTCAACAACGTCCGCTACGCGGCTTTCCTGATTCCCGGCCTGGTGATGATGTCGGTGTTGCAGAACGCTTTTGCCAACAGCTCGTCGAGCCTGATCCAGTCGAAGGTCATGGGCAGCGTCGTGTTCATCCTGCTGCCGCCCTTGTCCTACGTCGAGTTCTACCTCGCCTACATGATCGCCGCGATGCTGCGCGGCCTGATGGTCGGTTTCGGCGTGCTGGCGGTGACCGGCTGGTTCGCGCCGCTGACTTTCGTCGCACCGGCCTGGATCCTCGCTTTCGCCATCATCGGCGGCGGCATCATGGGCTCGCTCGGCATCGTCGCCGGCATCTGGGCGGATAAATTCGACCAGCTCGCGGGTTTCCAGAACTTTCTGATCATGCCGCTGACCATGCTGTCAGGGGTCTTCTACTCGATTCATTCGCTGCCGGTGTTCTGGCAGCATGTTTCGCGCTTCAACCCGGTGTTTTACATGATCGACGGCTTCCGTTACGGCTTCTTCGGCGTCTCCGACGTCGCCCCAGGAATCAGCCTGGCCGTCGTCGCCGTAAGCTTCATGGTCGTTGCGCTGGTCACGCTGACCATGCTGCGCAGCGGCTACAAATTGAGATACTGACATGATGCACTCCGAACAAATCAAGAAAATCATTCGCGCCGGCCTGGCTTGCGAACACCTCGACATCGAAGGCGACGGCGACCACTTCGAGGCGCTGATCGTCAGCGCCGAATTCGCCGGCAAGAGCCGCGTGCAGCGCCAGCAAAAGGTCAACGCCCTGCTGCGCGAGCATTTCGACAGCGGCAAGCTGCACGCCCTGTCGATGAAGACGCTGACGCCCGAAGAGTGGAGCGCGGCGCGTGGATAAACTGCTGATTGAGGGCGGCACGCCGCTGTCCGGCGAAGTCGCCATCTCCGGCGCGAAGAATGCCGCGCTGCCGATACTCTGCGCCTGCCTGCTGGCCGGCGAGCCCCTGCATCTGGCCAACGTGCCCAAGCTCAACGACATCTCGACGATGCTGCGCCTGCTCGCGCAGATGGGCGTCGCGGTGACCCCGGACGGCGACAACGATCTGGTCCTCGACAGCCGCGGCCTCGACAATCCGACCGCGCCCTATGACATGGTCAAGACCATGCGCGCCTCCATCCTGGTCCTCGGTCCGCTGCTCGCCCGCCATGGCGAAGCCCGGGTGTCGCTGCCCGGCGGCTGCGCCATCGGCGCGCGGCCGGTAGACCAGCACATCAAGGGCCTGCAGGCGATGGGCGCCGAGATCGACGTCGAGAACGGCTACATCCACGCCCGCGCCAGCCGCCTCAAAGGCGCGCGCATTGTCACCGACATGGTCACCGTGACCGGCACCGAGAACCTGATGATGGCCGCGGTGCTCGCCGACGGC
>CAIXAY010000448.1 GCA_903917505.1 uncultured beta proteobacterium
CGTCACTGATCCTCATGGATATAACGTTGTATTTCGCATTCTCTTTGTATTTTCCCATTGCACGTGCCTCCCGATACATTGTTTATGATCAGCTTACGGTTTATAGACCTTCATCAGTGCCTGGGCCATCTCGGCCGGGCTGGCGGCGACGCTGATGCCGCACTCCTGCAGAATCGCAACCTTTTCCGTCGCGGTACCCTTGCCGCCGGAGATGATGGCGCCGGCATGACCCATACGCTTGCCGGGAGGGGCGGTGACGCCCGCGATGTAGGCCGCAACCGGTTTGGTCATATGCTCCTTGACGAAGTATGCCGCCTCTTCTTCCGAGGTGCCGCCGATCTCGCCGATCATGATGACCGCGTCGGTGTTCGGGTCTTCCTCGAAGAGCCGCAACACGTCAAGGTGGTTGGTGCCGTTGACGGGGTCGCCGCCGATGCCGACGCAGGTGGACTGGCCGAGCCCCATGCAGGTCAGCTGCCAGACCGCCTCGTAGGTGAGCGTGCCGGAACGGGAGACAACGCCGACCCTGCCCGCGTTGTGGATGTAGCCCGGCATGATGCCGATCTTGCACTCGCCGGGGGTGATTACGCCGGGGCAGTTCGGGCCGACCAGGCGCGTCTTCTTGCCGATCATGAAGTGCTTTACCTTGACCATGTCGAGGACCGGAATCCCTTCGGTGATGCAGCAGACCAGCTCGATCCCGGCATCGACCGCTTCCATGATCGAGTCGGCCGCGAAGGGTGGCGGCACGTAGATGACGGAGGCGGTGGCGCCGGTCTTCTCGACAGCTTCCTTGACGGTGTCGAAGACGGCAAAACCGTCGATGGTGGTGCCCCCCTTGCCGGGGGTGACGCCGCCGACCATCCGGGTGCCGTACTCGCGGGCTCCCTGCGCATGGAACAGGCCGGTCGCGCCGGTAATCCCCTGGGTGATAACCTTGGTGTTTTTATCGATCAGAATACTCATTAGTTGGCTCCTTTCACGGCCTGGACGATTTTCTGCGCTGCGTCGGCCATGCCGTCGGCGGCCACGATATTCAACCCGCTCTCTGCAAGGATCTCCTTGCCGCGTGCCACGTTGGTCCCTTCGAGACGCACCACCAGCGGCACCTTGAGGGAAACCTGCTTGGCGGCCTCCACGACCCCGGTGGCGATGATGTCGCACTTCATGATGCCGCCGAAGATGTTGACCAGAATCCCTTTGACGTTACTGTCGGAGAGGATGATCTTGAACGCCTCGGTGACGCGCTCGATGGTGGCGCCGCCCCCGACGTCGAGGAAGTTGGCCGGATCGCCGCTGTAATGCTTGATGATGTCCATGGTGGCCATGGCCAGACCGGCACCGTTGACCAGGCAGCCGATGTTGCCGGTGAGGGAGATGTAGGAGAGTTCATGCTGGGATGCTTCGATCTCCTTGGGATCTTCTTCATCGTAGTCGCGCATGTCGGCAATTTTGGGATGACGGAAGATGGCGTTGTCGTCGAAACCGAATTTGGCATCCAGTGCCAGAAGGTTCTCTTC
>CAIXAY010000449.1 GCA_903917505.1 uncultured beta proteobacterium
CCCAGGTCAGCGCCAGGCGCGTAACGACCTTGCCCTTGGCGATATGCTGGACTATCTCTTCGCCTTCGAGCGTGTGCTTGACGTAGCGCACCTTGGCGTTTTCGGCCGAACACAGGTCGAGGTCCTGGTCGAGCGTGAAGCCGCTCGGCGCTTCGCCGGCGGCGACCCAGCCGGTCATCGCCGCCGACGGCGATTGGGTCACCTTGACGAGCCGGGCCGGCAGGCCGGCGACCGCTTTGCGCAACTGTTCGAGAAAGGCTTCGGCCTTGGCCGGCGCGGCGGCGTCGATCGCCAGCCAGCCGTTGATCGGGTCGATCCAGCCGAAGGTGGTGCGGCGGCAAGTGAAGGCGCGCGGCAGCAGTTCGATGGTCAGCGCTTCGCGCAATTCGCGCATTTCCTTGCGCCCGACGCGGCGGCCTTCGGCTTCTTCGATCGCCGTCGCCCGCTCGTCGGCGAACTGCTTGACGACACTGGCCGGCAGCAGTTTTTCTTCGGCGCCAAGCGCCAGCAGGTACTGCCGGTTGACCGCATGGACGAGCGCGCCGCCGGCGCGCGGCGGGACCCAGCCCAGGCTTTGCGCGGCGCTGGCGCCGCAGGATTGCAGGGTGAACGCGGCTAGCGCTTCTTCAAGCTGATCGGCGGTAACTGCCCAGTTTTTCGGCAGGCGGTAGAGTTGCAGGTTTTTAAACCACATCGTGCGGACTCAAAAAAAGGGTCGATTATAGGGCTGAAAGCGCCACGGCTTTGATCGTTTTCGGTTTTTCGCAGGCCCGATTATTTTGTCAGTTGAATGTGGGCGGCTGTCTAGTTCATAATACGCGTATGAATGAACCACTAGTCATTGATCCGCGCCGCCGGATTCGCGAACTTCTTGCCATCCCCGAGCGGGATCGCACCGACGAACAATGGGACGAGTTGAACGAACTCGAAATCCGCACGGCCCCGGGCAACCGGGAAATAGACCGGCAGCAACCGGGGGCGCCCGAGGGTCGCCAGAATTTCGCCGTGCAGGGCCGGCGCAGCAACAAGAACCCGCGGCCCGACCTCAGGCTCGATGTCCGCCCCGATGCGCGGCCGCAAGAGGCGAGAGCCGATGGCCGGCCGCCCAAGCGCCAGCACCGGCGCCCGAAGCGCCCGATCGAGACGCCCGGCAACAGTTGATTTTCGATGGCCATCGGGAAACCCGAGTGATCTCGGGTTTTTTTGTGCCTGCGTGACGATCTATGCTAATGACATATAAGGGCGGTGCGCCGGGGCGCGCGGCTGGCAAACAGGGACCTTAGGCGGCAAAGGAACTTCTTGTCCTTGCCGAACTCGAATTACTGTATATAATTACAGTATTCGAGGAAGCCCGCCATGATCCCACGCATCATCTGCCCGCATTGCCATTGCGCTATCGATCCCTTCACCCTGGAGGCAGCGGTCAGTGCCCGGGCGCAGTATCGAATCTGCCCGGAATGCGATGGCCCGATCACCGTGGCCGGTGAAGACGCTGGCGACGCTGTGGCCACCGCGCTTGCCGCGATCGATGAGCCCGCCAAGATTCTCGGGCAGGTGGGAGCCTGTTCTCCTCCCGTGACGAGGGAAGGCCAGGAGGGCCTGGACGGCAGCGGCCCCATCGTCAGGCGTGACGCCGCCACCCATGACATTTGGATATGAAGGCCGCAGCCTCGCTCGCCGAAATTCTTGCCCGGCCCGACGTCTGGTGCGCCGATCGACTGGCCAGCGCGGCCATCCCCGCCTTGGCCAGTGGCTTTGCCCGGCTCGATGCCGAACTGCCGGGCGGCGGCTGGCCGCGCGGCGCGCTCACCGAGATCCTGGCCGACAGCGCTGGGCTCGGCGAATGTTCACTGCTACTGCCGGTGCTCGCGCGCATGCGCGAGGAGGGCCGCTGGTCGCTGCTGGTGGCGCCGCCACATCCGGTGAACGGCACCGCCTGGGCGGCCCGGGGGATTGATCTGGCGCATCTGGCGGTGGTCTCGCCCAGCCGGCCGCGCGATGCGCTGTGGGCGGCCGAGCACGCCCTGGCCAGCGGCGCGCTGGGAACGCTGCTGTGCTGGATGAGCCATATCGATGCCGCCCAGGTCAGGCGCCTGCAGGTCGCCGCCGCCGGCAGCGATACCCTGGCTTTCCTGTTCCGGCCGCTGCGTGCGCGCAGCGAGTCATCGGCCGCCGCCTTGCGCCTTTCCCTTTCCGCCGCTGCGCGTGGCGGGCTCGCGGTCGATCTGCTCAAGCGCCGCGGGCCGCCGTGCACGCGCACCCTCCATCTCGATGTGCCGCGGCCGCTGCAGTGGCGCGCCGACCATGAATCCTGTAGCCCCGATGCCTGCGACTCCGCTCTGGCTGGCTCTGCACCTGCCCTGTCTTGCGCTCGAAGCCAACGCCCCCTTGCCGTCGCCTAGCGCCGTCGTCGAACAGGGGCGCATCGTCCTTGCCGACAGCGCGGCAGGCCGGGCCGGGGTTGCCAATGGCATAGGCGTCGCGGCGGCGCGCATGCTCGCGCCGGCGATCACCCTGATCGCGCGCAATGCGCCGCGCGAAAGCGCCGCGCTGTGCACCCTGGCGTGTTGGGCCGGCAGCCTGACACCGAAGATCAGCCTGACGCCCGACACCCTGTTGCTCGAGATCGGCAGCTGCCTGCGCCTCTTCGGCGGCGTCGAGAAAATCGTCAGCGCCGCGCGCGCGGGCGTCGCGGGGCAGGGGTTTAGCCTCACGCTGGCCGTCGCGCCGACCTGCCGCGGCGCGCAGTGGCTGGCGCAGAGCGGCAGTACAGCGCTTTGCCTCGACGCCGGCAGCCTGCGCCGGCATCTGGAAGCCTTGCCGCTCGCCGTTTTGCCGGACAAGGCGGCCAGCGCACTTGCCCGCTTCGGCGCGCGCAGTCTCGCCGATGTGCGCCGGTTGCCGAGCGCGGCGCTGGGCCGGCGCATCGGCATGGACAGCCTGCGCTTCATGGCGCAAGCCTTCGGCGAAGAGACCGACCCGCGCCCTGTATTTCTTTTTCCCGAGCAGTTCGGCCTGTCGCTGCCGTTGCCGGCTGCGGTCGAGACGGCCGGCGCGCTGCTTTTCGCCGCGCGCCGCCTGACTTCGGCCCTGTCCGGCTGGCTGATCGCCCGGCAGGCCGGGGTGCGCGAAATGACATTGCACCTGGCGCATCGCCACGAGGAGACCCGGCTGGTCCTGCAGTTCGCCGAGCTGACCGCTGCCGGCGAACGCTTCGAGCGGGTTCTGCGCGAACGGCTCGAAAGCCTGCCGCTCAAGGCGCCGGTCGAATCGCTGCGGCTCGAAGCGAGCCGGGTGGACGCGCTCGCCGGGCGCAGCCGCGCCCTGTTCAATGACGCGGCGGCCGGGCAGGAGGCCATCGCCGCCCTGCTCGAACGGCTCTGCGCAAGGCTCGGCGAAGCGCAGGTCTATCGCGTCGCCGCGCATGACGATCACCGTCCCGATTGCGCCACCGGCCGCGTCTCACTCTTTGCCAAGGCGGGCAAGGACGGGCCGGATGCGGCGCTGCCGCGTCCGCTCTGGCTGCTGGCCCGGCCGCAGTCGCTGGCGGAGATCGATGGCCGGCCGCAACGCCGCGGCCCGCTGCGTTTTCTGGCGGGGCCGGAACGCATCGAATCGGGCTGGTGGGATGGCGGCGAAATGCGCAGCGAAACGAGTGTTGAAAAGAGCCGGGAAGCGACGGGGGACATTCGCCGCGATTATTTCATCGCGCTCTCAATCGATGCCTGCTGGCTGTGGATTTATCGCTGAACCGGCCCCTATTTTTCTGGACACGAATTTGGGGTAAAACCGTGTCTGGAAAAAGGAGTTTGAAATGCTGAAAGAGAAGGATGAAACGGGGGTTGCGCCGGGGTTGCTGCAAG
>CAIXAY010000450.1 GCA_903917505.1 uncultured beta proteobacterium
ACGATGTCGCCTCGTTGTTGGAAAAACGATGAATATCGCGGTCGAACACATCGCTCTGAATCTGGTTGAAGAGATCCGAGCGCGTCATCCCGCCGGAAACACTGACCGACGCAATCGGCCCGGACAAGTGCTCGATCAGTTCGAGACTGCCTTTCATTTCGACGGCGATCCCTTCGAGGATTGCACGCGCCATCTCGCCGCGCGTCGTACTCAAAGTCAGGTTATAAAAGACACCGCGCGACTGCGGATCCCAGTAGGGCGCGCCGCATCCCTTGAAGTGCGGCAGCAGCAGCAGCCCGTTGGCGCCGGGCGGCGCACCGGCCGCCTCGGCATTGAGCTTTTCGAACGACTCGCTCTCGCCATAAAACGCCTCGCGGAACCAGCGGTAGATGGTGCCGGAGGTGAGCACCGCCGCCTCGACAATATAGGCGCCGGGCACGGCCGACACATTGCAGGCGACGCGCATTTTCTCGTCGAACGCCGGGTGATCGACGTGACCGATCAGGTAGGAGCCGGTACCGGTATTGGACATCGCGCGCTGCCCGGAGAACAGCCCGAGTCCGAGCGCCGCGCATTGCTGATCACCGCCGGCGGAAACCACCGGCAATCCGGGAGTCAGTCCGGTCGCCGCGGCAATCGCCGGCTTAATCCCGCCGACGATTGAACCCGGCGGCACCAGATCACACAGCATGCCGGGTTCGACCCCGAACAGTGACAACAGCTCGGCGTCCCAATTTCGTTTTTCCAGCGAGAAAAGATTGGTGCGGCTGCCAAAAGTGTGATCGGTAACAAAACGTCCAGTCAGCAAGTACAGTACCCAATCCTGAATGCCGATCATCTTGTACGTCTTTTGCCAGATATCCGGGCGATTCTTGCGGAACCAGGTCATCTTGATTGCCGAGAACACCGGCGAAATCTTCAGCCCGTTCTTGCTGTACACCAGGGGATTGAATGATTCCATTTCCTGCGCCAGACCTGCTGTACGGCGATCCTGCCACATGATCGCCGGATGCAATGGCGTTCCCTCCGCGTCGACGGGAATCACCGAAGAACGCTGTGCCGTCACCGAGATGCAGGCGAGTTCTATGCCTTTGCCGCTTGCATCATCGGCGCAGGCCTTCAGCGATTCGGCAAGAATGCCTGCCCAGGCTTGCGGTGCCTGTTCGACCCGGCCATCGGTAAAGAACTCCGGTGCATTATCGCGCAGATGAATATGCTCGATCCGCCCTTCTGCATTATAGAGAATGGCACGCATGCTGGTGGTGCCGATGTCGACGGTAATGATCCCCTTCATGATATCCCTCCCAGAATTCGATTTCATCATTCTAATGCCAAAACACGTCAACTTGACAAGATATATTCGATCATTTTGATCTTTTAGTGTTTCGAAATTTCACATATTGATATACAATTGATCCGAACTGTTCGTCAGCCTAACAATTTCGGAGGATCGCCCATGAAAATCGAAAAACGCTTCTTGACCGAAATGAATCGCTGCTACTCGACCAACCACATCGTCGTCGACGGGCAAACCCGCATCATGCTCGCGACCGAAGGCGAAGGGCCCTGCCTGGCCTGGGCTGGGCCAGACTACAGCGTCTCGCATACGGTGTGGGAAGGACCCGGCGGGACGATGTCGATTGTCCCGATCCCCGGGACCAACGGCGAGTTCCTCGCGGTGCAGAAGTTCTTCAAGATGTTCCAGTGGGAAGAAGCCAAGGTCGTGCATATCAAGCCGCTGGCGACGGGCGCCTATGCAGTCACCGACATCCTGTATCTGCCCTACATCCACCGCTTCGACCTGCTGACGGTCAATGGTCGCCATTACTTCATCGGCTGCACGCTGGCCACGACCAAGGAATCGAAGGAAGACTGGTCGAATCCCGGCAAGATCTGGGTCGGCGAATACACCGCGCCCGGTCCGCTGCAAGTGCGCGTGCTCAAGGAAGGCCTGAGCAAGAATCATGGTTACAGCCGCCTGGTGAAGGACGGCCGGATGCTGGGGCTCGTCACCTGCGAGGACGGAGCCTTCGAAGTCGCCCCGCCGCAATCGCCCGATGGTGAATGGTCGATTCATCAATTCATGGACTGGCCGATCAGCGACATTTCCGCCATCGATATCGACGGTGATGGCGAACTCGAATTCGCCACGATCGAACCTTTCCATGGTCAATATTTTCGGGTTTACAAGAAGGTCGATGGCAAGTTCGTGCGCATCTTCGAGCACCCGGAAACCACCGAGTTCTACCACGTCGTCGTCGGGAATACACTGGCTGGAACCCCGGTTTTCATTGGCGGATGTCGCCGCGGCAAGAAACAGCTTTTCTACGTCAAGGCCAGCAAACAGTCAGCGCTTGAACTCGAAGCCGTGCTGATCGAGGAGGGCGTCGGCCCGAGCAATGTGCATGTCGTGCATGAAGCCGACCGCGACATCCTCGTTGCGGCCAACCGCGAGAAGGCCGAGGCCGCGCTGTATTTCTTCACCGGGGATTGAAAGAATCAATTTGATCTTGCATCGCAATTGGAATCGGCATAGTATTGCAAAATGATCTATCAAAAGATCAATACGAGCATTTAACAGGAGAATGACATGGCAAAAGTGGACGAAATTACCAAGGAATCATGGGTTCTGAGTACTTTCCCGCAATGGGGCACCTGGTTGAATGAAGAAATCGCACGCGAAGTGGTCAAGCCCGGCACCTTCGCCATGTGGTGGCTGGCCTGCACCGGCATCTGGGTCAAGACCGAAGGCAACACCAACATCTGCATCGACTTCTGGTGCGGCACCGGCAAGCGCTCGATGAAGAACCCGCTGATGGATCCGCATCACCAGATGGCGCGCATGAGCGGCTGCGTGGCGCTGCAACCCAATCTGCGCGTCTCGCCCTTTGTGCTCGATCCGTTCGCCATCAAGGAGATCGACGCCGTCATCTCGACGCACACCCACAACGACCACATCGACATCAACGTCGCCGCCGCCGTGCTCAAGAATTGCGACAGCAAGGTGCCGTTCATCGGGCCGAAATCCTGCGCCGACCTGTGGAAGAAATGGGGGGTTCCGGCCGAGCGCATCACCCAGGTCAAACCCGGCGACGTCGTCAAAATCGGCGACATCGAACTCGTCGTGCTCGAATCGTTTGACCGCACCATGGCCATCACGCTGCCCAAGGAAGAAACCGCCAAGGGCAAGATGCCGGCCGAGATGGATGATGTCGCCGTGAATTACCTGGTCAAGACGCCGGGCGGCAACCTCTATCACAGCGGCGATTCGCACTACGCCAACGGCTACGCCAAGCATGGCAACGAGCATGTCGTCGATGTGGCGCTCGGCTCCTACGGCGAGAATCCGCGCGGCATCACCGACAAGATGACGTCCTCGGACATCCTGCGCATGGCCGAGGCGCTCAACACCAAGGTGATGATTCCCTTCCACCACGACATCTGGTCGAACTTCATGGCCGACCCGATGGAAATCACCATGCTCTGGAAGATGAAGAAGGACCGGCTCAAATACCAGTTCAAGCCCTACATCTGGCAGGTCGGCGGCAAGTTCGTGTTTCCCGACAACAAGGACGACATGGAATTCCACTTCTTCCGCGGCTTCGATGACGTCTTTACCAAGGAAACGGATCTGCCCTTCCCGTCATTCCTCTGACCCAAGCCCGGCGCCCGGCGCCGCCTGAGCGGGCGGCGCAGCGCTTCTAGCGCCTGGCTTTCCCGGTCAGGTGCTCGATGTCTATCCTCACCACCACGGTCTCGTCGATCTTTCCGTCCAGATACTTGCCGCCCGCGACCAGGTGTTCGGGCGAATACTTGGCGAGGATTTTGAGCAGCGCTTCCTTTTTTTCGCCGTCGACGATCTCGCTGGCGACGCCGAATGCGACCGCGCTCTCATACTCGGTCGCGAACTTGCCGGGCAGCGTTTTCGTCTGGCCGACGACGCAGAACGAGACCGCCGGATTGGCGCGGATGTTCTCGAGCTTGTGGCCTTCGAGCGCGCTGTGGAAATAGATGCACTCGCCGGCGAGGACGTAATTCACCGGCACGGCGTAGGGCTGGCCGTCCGCGCCGACGCTGGCGAGCACGCCATAGCTGCAATCGCCGAGCAGCTTGCGCGCTGCGTCCACGCCGGTTTCCCTGTCTGCTCTGCGCACCGGTCTGGGCATGTTTTTTCTCCCTGATTGAGGCAGCGCCATGACCACGCCGCGAGCGGCAATTATCCGTGGTTCACGGTCGCAAGGAAAAGGAATCCTCGAGGCATCCCGGCCGCGGCGTGCGCGCGTTCGATTGTGCGCAGGCCGTGGCGAAAACTGTCGCCGCCTCGACCGCAGCGAGCGTCAACGGCGTCGGCAGCGGCCCGCCCCGGCCGAGCAGCGCCGCCAGCAGGCCGGCGAGAAAGCTGTCGCCCGAACCGATCGGACTGACGATTTCCGCCGCGGCAAGCGCCGCGACCGGCAGGACGCGCAGTTCACCGGCACGCGCCAGAATGATGCTGCCGGCGCCGCGTGTCAGCACGAAGGTCGTTGCCGCGTGTGGCGCCGCGCACGTCACTTCGGCGATCGCCTCGCGCAGCGCGGCGGGGATTTCGGGCGCGGCGATTTCGCCACTCTGTTCGCCGCCGGAAAAGCGCCCCGAGAGAAAGGTCGCGACGAATTCCGCGAGATTGATCTTGACCAGCGCCGGCGCCGCGCCCAGGGCATCGCGCAGGGGCGCGCCCTGCAGGTCGAGCAGAACCGGAACGCCCGCCGCATTGGCGAGATCGGCGAGCTGCCGCTGATATCCGGGCGGGAAGCCCGGCGCCATCGAGCCGGCGATGACCAGCGCCCGCGCCTTGGGCAGCAATTCGCGCACCGCGGTGCTGAGCGCGGCGACACAGGCAGCGCCTACCGGTGAGGCGGGCTCGACCAGTTCCGTGACGCGGCGTCCGGCCGCAGTCGGCGCTTCGATGATCGTCGTGCAGGTACGCAAGCGGCCCGACGCGGGAATGAGACGCAAGGCCAGGCCTTCTTGACTGGCAAGCGCCATGAGTTCGGCTGCATTGTCACCGCCCTGCGCCACGCAGCAGGTGGCGACGCCGATGCGTTGCAGCACGCGGCAGACATTGACGCCCTTGCCACCGATGTCGACAAGAACGCTCTGCAGCCGGTTCACCTCGCCGAGGCTCAGCGCGTCGACAGAAACCGAACGCTGCAGCCCCGGACTCAGGCAAACGCAGACGACGCTCACGTCAGGCGCGCCGACTTCGGACCTCAGCGAGCGATGACGCCCTCCACCGCCTCGGCGACCTTGGCGGCGGTGATGCCGAGGAATTCGAAGACCTGCGCCGCCGGTCCGCACTCGCCGAAGCGATCGATGCCGACGACGGCGCCCTCGAGACCGACATACTTGCGCCAATAGTCGCTGACCCCGGCTTCGACCGCGACGCGCGGGATGCCGCGCGGCAGCACCGATTCGCGATAGGCCGCATCCTGCTGGTCGAAGAGGAAGCTCGACGGCAGCGAGACCACACGCACGGCGATTCCCTTCTCGGCGAGCGACTGCTGGGCAGCCACCGCCAGCCCGACTTCGGAGCCGGTGGCGATGATCACCGCCTGCGCGGCGCCGGGGCAATCCTTGAGCACGTAGCCGCCACGGCGGATCGCCGCGATCTGCCCGGCGTCGCGCGCCTGGTGCGGCAGGTTCTGGCGCGTCAGGATCAGCGCGGTCGGCGTGTTGCGGTGTTCGATGGCGATCTGCCAGGCGACCAGGGTCTCGACCGAGTCGCAGGGACGCCAGACATCGAGGTTGGGCATCATGCGCAGCGTCGCCGTCTGCTCGACCGGCTGGTGCGTCGGGCCGTCCTCGCCGACGCCGATCGAGTCGTGCGTGAACACGTAGATCGGATTGATGCGCATCAGCGCCGCCATGCGAATGGCATTGCGCGCGTACTCGGAGAACATCAGGAAAGTGCCGCCGAAGGGGCGGAATCCGCCGTGCAGAACCAGGCCGTTCATGATCGCGCACATGCCGAACTCGCGCACGCCGTAGTGGAGGTAATTGCCGCCGGCGTCGAGCGCATCGACGGAGAGTTCGCGACAGCCTTTCCATTCGGTCAGGTTGGACGGCGCCAGGTCGGCCGAACCGCCGACGAATTCGGGCATCACCGGCGCCAGCGCGGCGATGGCGGTCTGCGACGATTTGCGCGTGGCGATCGACTCGCCCTTGGCGGCGATCGCTTGCAGCGACTGCGCGACGCCGGCCTCGAAATTGGCGTGCAGGTCGCCGCGCGTGCGGCGCTCGAACTCGACCGCGAGTTCCGGGTGGGCGGCGCGGTAAGCGGCGTACAGTTG
>CAIXAY010000451.1 GCA_903917505.1 uncultured beta proteobacterium
CCCGGGCGCCGGCGTCGTGCTGACCCTGTTGATCATTTTCGTCACCGGCCTGCTCGCCGCCAATTTCATCGGTCAGCGGCTGGTCGGCTGGTGGGAGCAGTTGCTGGCCCGGATTCCGGTCGTCAATTCGATCTACCTCAGCGTCAAGCAGGTTTCCGATACGCTGTTTTCCTCATCCGGCAACGCTTTCCGCAAAGCGCTGCTGGTCCAGTACCCGCGCCAGGGTTCGTGGACGATCGCCTTTCTCACCGGCCGTCCGGGCGGCGACGTCGTCAATCACCTGGCCGGCGATTATGTCAGCGTCTATGTCCCGACCACCCCCAACCCGACCTCGGGATTTTTCCTGATGCTGCCCAGAAGCGAGGTCGTCGAACTCGACATGGATGTCGACGAAGCGCTCAAATACATCATCTCGATGGGCGTCGTCGCACCGCCGGCGCGAACCCGCCTGGCCAAACCCCACAACCCACCCTTGTAACCGGAAACAGCATGCGAACTCACTATTGCGGAAACGTCAACGCCCAACTCATCGGCCAGGAAGTCAGCCTCTGCGGCTGGGCGCAGCGTCGCCGCGATCATGGCGGCGTCATTTTCATCGACTTGCGCGACCGCGAAGGCCTGGCCCAGGTCGTCTGCGACCCGGACCGTCCGGAGATGTTCGCCATTGCCGAATCGGTGCGCAACGAGTTCTGCCTGAAGGTCACCGGCAAGGTGCGCGCCCGCCCGGCGGGCACGGTCAACCCCAACATGCCGAGCGGCGAAGTCGAAATCCTCTGCCACGCCATCGAAGTGCTCAATCCTTCGGTCACGCCGCCCTTCCAGCTTGACGAAGACAACCTGTCCGAGAACGTTCGCCTGCTGCATCGCGTGATCGATCTGCGCCGGCCGCAGATGCAGAAGAACATGCAGCTGCGCTACAAGACGGCGCGCGCCTTCCGCCGTTTCCTCGACGACGCCGGCTTCATCGACATCGAAACGCCGATGCTCACCAAGAGCACGCCGGAAGGCGCCCGCGATTACCTGGTCCCGTCGCGCGTCCATGCCGGCCAGTTCTTCGCCCTGCCGCAGTCGCCGCAGCTGTTCAAGCAATTGCTGATGGTCGCCGGCTTCGACCGCTATTACCAGATCACCAAGTGCTTCCGCGACGAGGACCTGCGCGCCGACCGCCAGCCCGAATTCACCCAGGTCGATATCGAAACATCCTTCCTCAACGAAGTCGAGATCACCGGCATCATGGAAGACCTGATCCGCACCGTGTTCAAGGAAGCGATCGGCGCCGATCTGCCCAATCCTTTCCCGCGCCTCTCCTATGCCGAGGCCATGGCCCGCTACGGCTCGGACAAGCCGGATCTGCGCGTGACGCTCGAACTCACCGAAATCACCGACGTCGTCAAGGACGTCTCGTTCAAGGTCTTCAGCGCCGCAGCCAACAGTGCCGACGGCCGCGTCGCCGCCTTGCGCATACCCGGCGGTGCCGCGGGCGCGGCCCTGATGACGCGCAGCGAAATCGACGCCTACTCGGTGTTCGTCGGCATCTACGGCGCCAAGGGGCTGGCCTACATCAAGGTCAACGACGTCACCCAGCTCAACGAAACCGGCTTGCAATCGCCGATCGTCAAGAACCTGCATGCGGCCGCGCTGCAAGCCATCGTCGAGCGCACCGGCGCACAGTCCGGCGACGTGATCTTCTTTTGCGCCGACAAGAGCAAGATCGTCAATGACGCCCTCGGCGCCTTGCGCGTCAAGATCGGGCACGAGAAGGGTTTTCTCAACGGCAAGGCCTGGGAACCGATGTGGGTCGTCGATTTCCCGATGTTCGACTA
>CAIXAY010000452.1 GCA_903917505.1 uncultured beta proteobacterium
CGCGCAACGCAGAAAATCGCCGCTGTGCGTGGCCATGCTCGACATCGACAATTTCAAGAAGCTCAACGACACGCTGGGCCACGACGCCGGCGATGCCGCGCTGATTCACCTGGTCAGCGTCATCCGCGACACCCTGCGGCCGCAGGACACGCTGGCGCGCTTCGGCGGCGAGGAGTTCGTCATCCTGCTGCCCGACACGCCGCTCGACGATGCGAAGAAGGCGCTGATCCGCCTGCAGCGCGAACTCACCAAGCGCTATTTCCTGAACGACAACGAGAAGATCCTGATCACCTTCAGCGCCGGCATCAGCGATTTTCGCAGCGACGACACCCAGGCCTCGGTGGTCAAGCGCGCCGACGAGGCGATGTACTCGGCCAAGAAGGCCGGCAAGAACCGCGTCGTCGTCGGTCCGGAGCGCTAGCGATCGCGCCGCGGGGTGTCAGCAAGTCCCGGACACTCGATCATGGCCAGCGCGGCTCGCCGGACTATCTTGCCTGCCGCCGTTGATAATCCTCCATGAAGCCTGCCAGCTTTTCCACCGCTGCAAGCGTCAGCGCGTTGTATATGGAGGCCCTTATGCCGCCGATGGTGCGATGTCCGGCCAGACCGGAGAATCCGGCGGCCGTCGCCTCGGCAAGGAATTGTCTCTCGAGTTCCGGGGAAGACAGATTGAACGTCACGTTCATCAGTGAACGATCCTGCGCCTGCGCGCGCCCGCGATAAAAACCATCGCTGGCATCGACCACACGATAGAGCAGTTCCGCCTTGCTCCGATTGATTGCGTCCATCTGCGCCACGCCGCCGATCTCGTTCATCAGCCAGCGCGTCACCAGCAAGACGACGTAAATGGCGAAAACAGGCGGCGTGTTGTAATTGGAATGCGCCTGAACGTGGCAGCGGTAGTCGAGGAAACTCGGCAAATCGCTCGGCGCATCGCGCAGCAATTCATCGCGCACCACCACGACGGTGACCCCGGCCGGGCCGATGTTTTTTTGCGCGTGCGCATATATAAATGCGAAGCGCTCGGCTTCACACGGCCGGGATAGGAAATCGGACGACATGTCGCAAACCCGGAGAACGTCGTCGCGCCCGAGCACGCGGCGA
Source organism: uncultured beta proteobacterium (assembly GCA_903917505.1). The sequence continues at coordinate 1,105 of CAIXAY010000452.1, forward strand.
AATTGCAGGCCCTCCACGGTCTCGTTGGAAACGTAATGAATGTAGGGCGCATCGGGCGAAAATGACAATTCGTCGTCGCCCGGCAAGCGCCTGAAACCGCCCGCCTCGCCGCTCCAGAGCACGCGTATCGGCCCTTCCCGGCGCGCCTCGGGAATCGCCTTGCCGCTCCAGTAACCGGTGTGCAGATAATCCGCCGGATGCTTCTTACCCGGCAACAGCGTCATCGGCAGCATGGAGAACTGTTGCGTTGCCCCGCCCTGCAACAGCAGGACGTGATAATCGTCCGAGACGCCGAGCAGCGTGCGGATATTGGCTTCCAGTTCGGTGATGACCGCGGCGAACCAGTCCGAGCGGTGACTGATGCCCAAGACCGACAGGCCCATTCCGGGAATTTCGATCATCGCTTCGCGGGCCTGCAGCAAGACACTATCCGGCAATACGCCGGGGCCGCCGGAAAAATTCAGGCGATTGAGTTTATTCATTGTCGCGCGGCGACCAGGCGCAGCAGGTAATCGCGGAAAGCCTCTTTGACTTTGCGCATGTGCGTCTGCTTGTAGGGAAACATCGCTTCCGAATCCATGGCGTGCACCACCATGGCATGATCGATTTCAAACACCAGCAGCTGTCCATCCGGGGTTTCGGCACAATCGATGCACAGATAATCGAGTTTTGTGCGCCGCCAGACGGCTTCCAGCGCGGCGCGATGGCGCTGCGCGAAAGCGTCGAAAGCGGCCATGAAAACCGCCTCTTCTTCGCGTTTCCAGGCTTCCTCGTACATGCCGGCGTTGAGGTAATGGATCATCCAGTTCGACGAAACCCCCATATGACAGGCAAATGGCGCCCCGTCGATCAATGCGACGCGCATTTTGCGGAAGCGCCCGTCCTGGCCGCTGTAATCGATGAAGCGCGACACGAAAAATTCGCTTTCATCCACCCCCGCAAGATAGGGAACGAGATCGCCGGGCGCCTCCATCCTGCCTAGGTCATGGCCGGCGTGCGATCCGACGGGACGCACGATGATCGGGAAATCGGTCGCCTCGAACGAGTCGGGAAGGCGGGTGGCACCCGTCGCGATCGCCTGCAAAACGTCGCGCGAGGCGCGCAGGGTGGGCGGAATGAGCAGGCCCGGCGCCCCCTGCAAAAGCCTGCTGGCCAGCTCGCGCCCGGTTGAGGGAATATGCTGCGGCGCGTTGATCACGGGCTTCGGCCAGGCCGCCAGGATGGTCTCCAGGCTGGCGAGCAAGGCGTGGTTTTCGTCGGCTTCGCTGACGCCGACCAGCACAATGTCATGGTCCGGGACTGGCAAGACCAAAGGCGCACCGGGAGTGACGTAATAGAAGATCAGGTCGATGTCGCTGTCTTCCAGCAGGCATTCGAGCGGCGTGTTGGCGGAAAGATCGCCCGGCACCATCAGCATCAGCACGCGCAGGCTTGCCGGCTGAACGGACGCCGCGAGGTGGTAGATGCGCCTGATCGCCAAGGCCTGGCCCTGGATCGCCAGACCGGTCTGGCGCTGGCCCAGGCACTGCATGGCCAGCGACAGGTTCATCCACAGGTTGGCGTCGTCCGGCCGCGCAGCGGCGAGCGCCAGCATTTCCTGGCCGTAGGGCAGGATATCGATGCCGGCAATGCTCATGCGCAGGAAAGGAGCCAGGCCGAAGAAGGGCATCTCGGCTGCGCCCCCGGATTCGGCTTGAGCGAAAGTCATCGTTGGATCCCTGCAGTTATCTTGATATTCGTGTCCAAAATGCTTCCGGCCCCGTCAATGCTTTGCATCTTAAGGGTTTTGCCCTGCCCCGCATAGCGGCTCGCGCTTCCCGGCCAAGCCGCGCCATCGACTCGCCCTAAAGTTTTCCGGCCCGCTTCCGATAATGACCTACACGGCCAGCCGAAGAAACTCCTAAAGTTTCCGCCGGGCTGGTCGTAAAAGGAGTTGTAAGGTAGCAAACAAGCGCACAGGACGGCCGGCAGAACGCCGCGAGGCAAGTAAGCGGGGACCGAAAGCCAATTTGGACTAGGAGATACAAATGCCCTCAGTTATTAACACAAACGTTGCCTCACTCAACGCCCAACGTAACCTCAACGTGTCACAATCCGCGCTGGCGACCTCGCTGCAGCGCCTGTCCTCCGGTTTGCGCATCAACAGCGCGAAAGACGACGCCGCCGGCCTGGGCATCGCCGACCGGATGACTTCGCAAATCAACGGTCTGGACCAGGCCGCACGCAATGCCAACGACGGCATCTCGCTCGCGCAAACGAGTGAAGGCGCCTTGTCGTCGATCACCGATTCGCTGCAGCGGATGCGCGAACTGGCCGTGCAATCGGCCAACGGCACGAACTCCGCGTCCGACCGCGCGTCGATGCAGGCCGAAGTCAGCCAGCTGCAACAGGAAATCAACCGCGTCGCCAACACCACGCAGTTCAACGGGCTGAACGTCATCGACGGCACGATGAACAACGCGCAGTTCCAGGTCGGCGCCAACGCCAACCAGACGATCAGCTTCAGCATTGCCAGTGCGCAAGCGACGGCCATCGGCAACAACGCAGTCGGCGCGAACGCCGCCGCGGCGGCAACCACTTTGACTGAAGCCCACGTAGGCGCAGCCAAGGTCATTCCAGCCAACGTATTCTTGCAACAGGCCCTGACGATTCAAGGCAATGGCACATCGGTGACCATTCCAAACACAACGCTGGTCGCCGGCTCTTCGGGTTATGCTGTTGCCGCTGCAGTAAATGCGGCGTCGGGATCGACAGGGGTTTCTGCCACGGCAACAACCTCAGCCACTCTCGGCGGTTTCGTGGGCGGCGCCGTCTCCCTCGTACTGCAAGGCGCGCCGACCGCAGCGGGCGCAGCCAATCCGGTTACGGTAAGCGCCACGCTCGCCAACTCGACCGACGTTTCGGGCCTGGCCGCGGCGATCAACAGCCAACTCGGCGCCACCGGGATTCAGGCCGTCGCCAATACGACCAACGGCACCATCGCGCTGACCCAATCGCAGGGTTATGATATCGGCGTAAACAACAATAACGCCATTCAAACTGCGATCACTGTAACTGGCACAACCAGTGCTGGTGCGGCTGGTACGCCGACGGCGGCCCTCGCTGCAGCGGGTAGCAACGGCAGTGGCGCCACAGTGGGCGCCAAGGTCTCGTTTAATAGCCCCGGTTCTTTTACGGTATCATCCAGTGTCGCCACTTCAGGGATATTTGATGTCGCTAATGCCGCCGTGTCGAGCACCTTGAACGCAGTGTCTTCGATCGACATCACGACGCTGACCGCTGGTGTTCCGACCGGGGCCAATAGCGCTCTGGCGGTCATCGATTCAGCGCTAAAGAATATCGACTCCTCGCGTGCCGCACTCGGCGCCCTGCAGAACCGTTTCGCATCGACGGTCACCAACCTGCAGACGACGAGCGAAAACATCTCGGCTTCGCGCAGCCGGATTCAGGACACGGACTTCGCGCAGGAAACGGCCAACCTGACCCGCAACCAGATCCTGCAACAAGCGGGTACGGCGATGCTGGCCCAGGCCAATTCGCTGCCGCAATCAGTGCTCACGTTGCTGAAGTAAGTGGAGAAGGCCGGAAGGTTTGAACACTCTTCCGGCCGGCTTTCCCGAAGCAGGGCGCGGTAGCGGTAACGCAACCGCGCCCTCTACCCATCAGAGAACAGGAGTAACGGCATGAGCATCCAATCGGTACATGTCCCAGCGCCTAGCAGTGGACTGGTGGCACGCCCAAGCCCTCCGGAAAACGTGAACGCCTCGGCGGATGCCCAACTGGCGCATGCCGCTGCAGTCACGCAACAAGCCACGTCGCCCGTAGAGAATACAAAAGCCAGCCGCCAGCAGCTCGAGCAGGCCGTCAAGGTGGCCAATGACTTTGTGAATTCGATCAACGATTCGGTCCAGTTCACGGTCGACGGCGACACCGGCAAGACGGTGGTTAAAGTCATCGATACTGGCACCAAAGAAGTGATCAAGCAGATACCCTCCGAGGAAATGCTGGCCATCGCCAAAGCGCTGGATAAAATTCAGGGCTTGCTGGTGCACCAAAAAGCGTAGACTGGCATTTAGTTCGTCAAAGGAGTGAGCATGGCTACGGTATCTTCACTTGGCGCCGGGTCGGGCCTTGACCTGACCGGGCTGATCAGCAGTCTGATGCAGGCCGAGCAGGC
>CAIXAY010000453.1 GCA_903917505.1 uncultured beta proteobacterium
CTTGAGAATAGCCATGTCGGCACGAATCGGACGTTCGACCAGATACTCGATGCCATCGAAGCTGAGCTTGGTCTTGCCTTCCTCGACGATGGTACCGACGCCGGTCGGCGTAAGGACACCGCCGAGGCCTGCGCCACCGCAACGGATGCGTTCGGCCAGCGTGCCCTGTGGCACCAGTTCGACTTCAATCTCGCCGGCAATCATCTGGCGACCGGTTTCCGGATTGGTGCCGATGTGCGAGGCAATGACTTTCCGGACACGCCGGTTGGCGATCAGAATGCCGATACCGCAATCGGGAGTGGCCGTGTCGTTACCGATGATGGTCAGATCCTTGACACCCGAATCGAGCAGTTCGCGGACGATTCCGTCAGGCGTTCCGGCGGCCATGAAACCACCGAAAAGAATGCTCATGCCGTCTTTGAATCGCGGTCGCAATTCAGCGTAGCTGATCCGCTTGCAGGGGGTACTCATGTGCTTTGCTCCTCGTAAGGTGATGCCATCGGGGAAAACGTACGCAGGATGCGTGCCTATACGGAAAAACCTGAAAACGTTAGCTAATCAGTCATGTTGAAGCGGGTAGACTGAGAAAGTGCATTCGTAAGGCCCTCACCGCGCTGCCGCGCACCCTCTCCCGCGGGAGAGGGCTGGGGTGAGGGCTGTTGTTCAGTATTCATTCGCCGTGTAATTTCATGTTGACTACCTACTGGTGTTCAAATCGAGCACTGCGAATCGAGGATAAATGAAAATCCGGATGATAGGTGCGCAATTTTATTCACAGTGAACGACAGAATCTGCGCACTCGCCGTCGTCGAGGTTGAACTCATGCAGCTTGTAAAGCAGGGCGCGCCGGCTGATGCCCAGTTCGGTTGCCGTGCGCGAACGGTTACCCTGGTTTTTTTCCAGGGCCTGAACGATAACCCTGGCCTCGAAGCCACGCACCAGTTCCTTCAGTGTCTTCTGCCCGGACGGCTCACCCGGCGGTGCCTGGCGAGTAGCCTCGACAATGGGCAAAGGCAGGTCTTCGGCAAAAACCGTGCTGCCGGTGCTCATGACCACCGCCCGTTCGACGGCGTTGGACAGTTCGCGCACATTACCCGGCCAGGCATAGCGCTGCAGGATGGCCAGCGCATGGTCGTCGAAACCGTCGATTTCGCGCCCGTGCTCGGCCGTGAACTTGCGCAGGAAATGGGCAGCCAGCAGCGGGATGTCGGCAGGTCGCTGGCGCAGGGGAGGCACCTGCAGATTGACGACGCTGAGCCGGTAGTAGAGATCGCTGCGGAAGCTGCCGGCGGCGACCATCTCTTCCAGATTACGGTTGGTGGCGACGACCAGGCGGACATCGACGTGCAGGGTCTTGTCGCCACCGACGCGTTCGAACTCGCGGTCCTGGATCACGCGCAGCAGCTTGACCTGGAGCGAGAGCGGCAGTTCGCCGATCTCGTCGAGAAAGAGCGTGCCGCCGTCGGCGTGCTCGAAACGACCGGTACGGCGGGCGACGGCGCCGGTAAAGGCGCCCTTCTCGTGGCCGAAGAATTCGCTTTCGAGCAAGCCTTCGGGGATGGCGCCGCAATTGACCTTGACGAAGGCGCGCTGGGCGCGCGGGCTGTTGTAGTGCAGCGAAGTCGCCAGCAATTCCTTGCCGACGCCGCTTTCGCCATAAATCACGACGGTCGCGTTGAGTGCCGCGATGCGCGTAACCGAATCGCACAGGGCCTGCATCGTCGGATCGCTGGTAATGATGCGGTTGAAGCGATAGCTTTCCGACAGTTCGTGCTGCAGGACGCCAATCTCACGGCGCATTTCGCGCATCTGGTAGGCACGATTGACGAGCAGGCCGATTTCGGCGAGATCAAAAGGTTTGATGACGAAATCGAAAACGCCTTTCTTGATCGCCTGCACCGCCGTGTCCAGGTCGGCATAGGCGGTCATCAGGATGACGGCGGCGCCCGGGCGCAGTTCCAGCATGGCGCTCATGGCGTCAATGCCGGACAGGCCGGGCATGCGGATATCCATCAGGACAATGTCCGGCGACGTGCTGCGAAAGAGCGTGAGGCCTTCCTCGCCGTCGCTGGCGGTGACCGTCTGGAAACCCTCGCGCTCGAGCACGGCGGCCAGCATGCGGCGGATGCTCTCGTCGTCATCGACGATCAGAATCTGGTAATCAGCTTTCATGCTGCTTTCTCTTCCGGATAGGCGCGCAGGATCAAAGTCACCGAAGTGCCCTGACCCTCGGCGCTCTCGATTTCAATACGGCCGTGATGGCTCTCGATAATACGCCGAGCAATTGCCATGCCCAGTCCGGTCCCGGTCGGCTTGGTCGAGAAGAAGGGATCGAAAATCCGATCGCGGACGGCGGCCGAAATGCCGCTGCCGTTGTCGCTGACACAAAGACTGACGCCGCGCTCGCCATGCGCCGCCGTGACAATGCGGATCTCGCCCTGTCCGGCGATGGACTGGATGGCATTGACGATGATGTTGAGCAATACCTGCTTGATCTGACCCCGATCAATCTCGACCTGCGGCAGTTGTTCGGCCAGAAGCAGAACGAAGGCAATGCGGGAATTGCTGGCGCTGTCGCGTGCCAGCAGCAAGGTTTCCTCGACCAGCCGGTTGATGTTGGTCGGCGTGGTATTCAAGGGTTGTGAACGGACCAGGTCAAGCAGCTCGGAGACGATGCGATTCAGGCCATCGACCTCACGGATGATGATATTGCCGTACTCCTGCCATTCTCCGGGTTCGGTCGAGCCTTGCAGATATTGAACAAAACCGCGGATGGACGTGAGCGGGGTGCGCAATTCATGGGCAATGCCGGCGGCCACTTCGCCGATGGCGGCCAACCGGTCGGCGCGCGCCACCTGCTGGCGCAGCGAGAAGGTCTCGCTGATGTCGCGAATCACCGCCACGACGCCCAGTTGATGCCCGCGGCCATCGTAGAGCAGGCTGCTGCTGGCCAGGATATGCGGGGTCTGGTGCGGCAGGGGATAGTCGAGCTCGACCCCGCGATGCTCGCGCCCGCTTTGCAGGGTATCGACGAGAAAACTGGAAAAATTGGCCTCGGCCCGGAACAGGGTCAGATAGGGCTTGCCGACCACCTCGCTGGCCTGGCACTGAAACAGTTCGCAACCGGCAGGGTTGATGTAGGACACATTGTTTCCGGAGTCGACCGTAATCACCGCGTCCGACAGGCTGTCGAGGATGTTGTGGTGCATCGACCGGGTTTCGAGCAGGGTCTGGGCCAGACTGTTGATCGCCTCGACGATTTCACCGATTTCACCCTTGATCGGCGGGATCGGTTCGCGCAGGTCGAAACGCAGGCGCAGCAGACCCTGCTTGATCTTCTCCATGCTGCTGGTCAGTTGCGCGATGACAAAAAGGACCACGGCGAGCGAGAGACCGAAGCCGACCAGGGTCATCGTATGCACGGCCAGACGCATGGCCCCGGCCTGCTGGTCGATGGCATCGACGAACTCGTTGGCCCAGATGTAGCCGACCAC
>CAIXAY010000454.1 GCA_903917505.1 uncultured beta proteobacterium
ATCCTGACCGGCAACCGGCAGAAAGTCGCCAATTACGCCGGCGTCACCGTCGAGCGCAAGGAGGGCCGCGTCGTCACGCCGGCCGGCAAGACGCTGCGCGTGCTCGACCTGCCGGGCGCCTACAGCCTGTATCCGCGTTCGCCCGACGAGCGCGTCACCTGCGACGTGCTGTTCGGCCGCGCGGCCGGCGAGAAGCGACCAGACCTCGTCGTCTGCGTCGTCGATGCGACCAATCTGCGCCGTAACCTGCGCCTGGCCCTGGCCATCAAGCGCCTCGGCCTGCCTTGCGTCGTGGCCCTCAACATGGCCGACCTCGCCGCGCGGCGCGGCATCGATATTTCGCCCGAGGCGCTGGCGGCCGAACTCGGCATGCCGGTGGTCAGCACGGTCGCCATTCAAAGCACCGGCGCCAGGACCCTGCTCGCCCTGTTCGACGATCCGCAGCTGTGGCATTCGATGGCCACGGCGACGCATGGCGCGCCGGAACCGGTCGCGCACGAGGCGCACACGCATACCTCCGATCACGTCGCCGTGCGCCGCCTGCTGCAGCGCCTGGGCCTCGACGGCGTCGTCCCGCATACCAACAGCGACCGCATCGATCGCGTCGTCCTGCATCCAGTGGTCGGGCCGCTGCTCCTGACCGTGATTCTCTTCCTGGTGTTCCAGGCGGTATTCTCATGGGCCGAAGCGCCGATGGCGCTGATCAAGTCATTGACCGTGATTCGCAGCGACGGCGTCGGCGCGCTGCTGCCCGACAACTGGCTGAAAAGCCTGATCGTCGACGGCGTGATCGCCGGCGCCGGCGGCGTGCTGGTCTTCCTGCCGCAGATCGTGATCCTCTACTTCTTCATTCTCGTGCTCGAGGAATCAGGCTACCTGCCGCGCGCGGCTTTCCTGCTCGACCGCTTGATGGGTGGCGTGGGATTGAGCGGGCGCTCGTTCATTCCGCTCCTTTCGAGTTTCGCCTGCGCGATCCCCGGCATCATGGCCGCGCGCACCATCGCCAATCCGCGCGACCGCCTGGTGACCATCATGATCGCGCCGCTGATGACCTGTTCGGCGCGGCTGCCGGTCTATGCGCTGCTGATCGGCGCCTTCATCCCGCAACGCGCGGTGTGGGGCGGGCTGGAACTGCAGGGGCTGGTGCTGCTCGCGCTGTACTTCGCCGGCGTCATCGGCGCGCTGCTCGTCGCCTGGGTCTTGAAGCGCTTCACCGCCGCCGGCCGGCAGGTGCGGCCCTTGATGATGGAGCTGCCGAGCTATCACTTGCCGACGCTGCGCAACATCGGCATCGGCGTCTGGCAGCGCATGTGGATTTTCCTGCAACGCGTCGGCGGCATCATCCTCGTGCTGACCGTGCTGCTGTGGTTTCTGGCGAGCTTTCCGGCGCCGCCCGCCGGCGCCACCGGCGCGGCCATCGAATACAGCCTGGCCGGCATGCTCGGCAAAGGGCTGGCAGTGGTCTTCGCACCGATCGGCTTCAACTGGCAGATCAGCATCGCGCTGGTGCCTGGCCTCGCGGCACGCGAAGTTGCGGTCAGCGCGCTCGGCACCGTCTATGCGCTCGCAGCCAGCGGCGAAGACGCCGCGCAAGCCCTGGCGCCACTGATCGCCCAGAGCTGGAGTTTGGCCACTGCATTGTCGCTACTCGCCTGGTACGTCTTTGCCCCGCAGTGTCTGGCGACGCTGGCCGCAGTCAAGCGCGAGACCGGCGGCTGGGCGATGCCGCTGGTGATGGCTGCTTATCTGTTTGCCCTGGCCTATGCCGCCTCCTACATTACCTATCACCTGGCGCTGGCCATGGGCGCGGGATAATTGCGCTTTTGGCGAGTCGGCGGGTTTTTGATCCGCAGTGAGAGAATCTCCCGAACAAGAGATTGCATCAGGGTACTGGTGGAAAATGTATTGCAATGCTCGTTCCGCCCAGTTCCTGCGATCTTTCGATACTTACCTTTGCGCCATGCTGGCGAGCAATTTGACGAACTATGGCAAGCCCCAGCCCACAGCCTTCGCTGCCACTCCCCGGTATGCGATAAAAGCGCTCGAATACCTGATCGCGTAATGCTTCTGGAATACCATCGCCGCTGTCTTCGACAAGCAGAACTGCGCCACATTCAGTTGTTCGACAGCTGACCGTGACGGAGCCCGGCGCAGGCGTGTAGCGGATCGCGTTGTCAATCAAATTGCCGATGGCCTCCTGCAGCAATAGTGCCGAGCCTCGCACTTCGGTCGGTTTCAGGTCGAAGCCAAGGTCGATTTCATTTGAAAAGGCTTGCGACAATGCGCTGTCCGCCAATTCTCGAATTATGGCGGAAAGATCCACAGGCTGATTTACTGCCATGTAGTTTGGCTCGCCGCGGGCCAGCGTCAGCAACTGATGAACCAGGTGTGCCAGTCGATGCGCGGCGGCAAGCACCTGCTTGACTTGTGAAGTTTGTGACCCATCGCATTCCTTCAGCAGAACTTCGAGTTGTGCCTGTAGCGCCGCGATGGGGGTACGCAACTGATGCGCAGCATTGGAAACAAAGCCGCGCTGTGCCTGCAATGATTCCTCGAGGCGCTCGAGTAAGTTGTTGAGTTCAGCAATGATGGGCCGAATTTCATACGCCAAATTCTGCGCAACGATAGGCCGGAGGTCACGATGAGAACGGTTGGCGAGTTGTTCCCTGAGTTCTTCAAGCGGGGAGAGCCCTGAACGAATTCCAAACCAGATCAGGGCGAGCGTCAGCCCGACCAGCGCCAGTTCAGGCAGCAGCATACCGAGAAGGATTTCGCGAACGAGGTTCTTGCGCTTGACCAGGGTTTCAGCGGAAAGAATGACCAGCGGCAGGCCTTCGCGCGCGGTAAATAGCGCGGCAACACGGATGGGTTGTTCGTCAATCCTTGCGTCGTAGTAAAGCCAACTATTCAGTGGGCCCTGGTTGGCCGGCATGAGCAGGCGTTGATCGCCAAAAATTTCGCGCCCATCGGCATTCAGTACATGAAAGAAGATCGTGTCAAATTTGTCCGTGAGCAGAATTTCCTCCGCTTCTTTCGGCAGATGCAGGGTCAGTTGCCCATCACGGACCTGGATTTGACCCGCGAGCGCCAGAGCCGTGTCGAGCAACGCCCGATCATAGGCAATATTGGCATGGCGGAACGCAAATGAATAAGCGGTGAAAGCGCCGGCTATCATCATCAGAACCATGGCCGGCAGCAGCCAGCGCAGCA
>CAIXAY010000455.1 GCA_903917505.1 uncultured beta proteobacterium
AAAGTCCCCGGCATCATCTACGGCGGTTCGGACGCCCCGGCCTTGATCGAGCTCGATCACAACGATCTTCTTCTGGCGCTGCGCAAGGAAGCTTTCCATGCGTCGGTGCTCTCGCTCACCCTGGACGGCGTAACGCAATCCGTGCTGCTGCGCGATTCGCAAATGCATCCGTACAAGCCGCTCGTCCAGCACGTCGATTTCCTGCGCGTCGATGAGTCGCACGTGATCCACCAGCGGGTGCCGCTGCACTTCATCAACGCCGAAAATTCCCCGGGCATCAAGGTCAGCGGCGGCAACGTCTCGCCGGCCATGAACGACCTCGAAGTGGTCTGCCTGCCGAAGGATCTGCCGGCCTTCATCGAGGTCGACCTGATCGAGCTCGAAGCGGGTCGTTCGATCCACCTCTCGCAACTCGTCTTCCCCGAGGGGGTCAAGCCGGCCACGCATGACGACCCGGTCGTCGTCTCGATCTCGCTCAAGAAGGCTGAAGTGGTCGAGGAAGTCGAGGCTCCGGTCACCACCGCCGCCGTTCCGGCTGCCGGCGCTGCGCCTGCGGCACCTCCGGCCGAAAAAGCCTGATCGCCGTCTGAACAACTGCCGTCGGGCGCTTCGCCCGACGGCAGTGTTAGTGCTAGCTGACACCCGCCGCCAAGGCGTGCGGAGGCTATGGGCCGGGCAGCAAAGCCGCGGCCTTTGCCTCGCCTCCTTGCGACGGATTCTGGCCGTTAAAAAACATGAGCGCTCCGCGTCTGATTGTCGGCCTGGGTAATCCCGGCAGCGAATACGAGGACAACCGCCACAACCTCGGTTACTGGTTTGTCGACCGCCTGGCGCACGAGCTCAAGGTACCGCTCGCATCGCAGGGCAAGTTCTTCGGCCGCGTCGGGCGGCTCGGCGAACTGTGGCTGCTGCAGCCGACGACCTTTATGAACCGCTCCGGCCAATCGGTGCTGGCGCTCGCGCACTTCTACAAGATCCTTCCCGACGAGATCCTCGTCGTGCATGACGACCTCGACCTGCAGCCGGGCAGCATCCGCATCAAGCAGGGCGGCGGCAACGGCGGCCACAACGGCTTGAAAGACATAGCGGCCCACCTGACTGTACCGGACTTCTGGCGCTTGCGCCTCGGCATCGGCCATCCGGGCGACCGCAACGAAGTCGTCAGCTACGTGCTCAAGGCGCCGCGCAAGGAAGAGCAGGAATTGATCGACGCTGCGCTCGATCGCTGCCTGCTGGCCTGGCCGAAATTCGCGGCCGGCGACTACGAAGCGGCGCAGCGGGTATTGCATGCCAAAGTGGTTTAACTACAGTTGAACCACGACGGGCACAACGGGCACAACGAAAAACTGGAGAATTGGCGCTTGATTCTCCTCGCATCGGGTCGCACAGCCCGGCCCGTTTAAAAAAATCGTTGTGCCCGTTGTGATCGTTGTGGTTAATTAAAGCAGTAAATACAGGAATCAAACCATGAGCCTTAAATGCGGAATCGTCGGCCTGCCCAACGTCGGTAAATCGACCCTCTTCAACGCCCTGACCAAGGCCGGCGTGCCGGCCGAGAACTACCCGTTCTGCACCATCGATCCTTCGGTCGGCATCGTCGAAGTGCCCGATGCGCGCCTGACCAAACTCGCCGCGCTGGTCAAGCCGCAGCGCGTCATCCCGGCGGTGACCGAGTTCGTCGACATCGCCGGCCTGGTCGCCGGCGCGTCGAAAGGCGAGGGCCTAGGCAACAAGTTTCTCGCCAACATCCGCGAGACCGACGCCGTGCTGCATGTCGTGCGCTGTTTCGCCGACGACAATGTCATCCATGTTGCCGGGAACGTCGATCCGATCCGTGACATCGAGACCATCGATACCGAGCTCGCGCTCGCCGACATGGCCACCGTCGACAAGGCGCTGTCGCGCTATCGCCGGCCGGCCAGCGCCGGCGACAAGGAAGCCAAGCTGCTCGTCGCCGTGCTCGAAAAATGCCTGGCCCAACTCGACCAGGGCAAGCCGGTGCGCGCGCTCGACTTGGCCAAGGAAGAATGGGCCAACCTCAAGACCTTCTGCCTGATCACCGCCAAGCCGGTGCTCTACGCGGCCAACGTCGCCGAAAAGGGCTTCGAGAACAATCCGCATCTCGATGCCGTGCGCCAGCACGCCGCGACCGAGGGCGCGGAAGTCGTCGCCGTCTGCGCGGCGATCGAAGCCGAGATCGCCGATCTCGCCGACGATGAAAAGCAGCTCTTCCTGGCCGACCTCGGCCTCAGCGAGCCCGGACTCGACCGCCTGGTGCACGCCGGTTACCACCTGCTCGGCCTGCAGACCTACTTCACCGCGGGACCGAAGGAAGTGCGCGCGTGGACCATCCACAAGGGCGACACCGCGCCGCAGGCCGCCGGCGTCATCCACACCGATTTCGAGCGCGGCTTCATCCGTGCACAGACCATCGCTTATGACGATTACATCGCATTCGGCGGCGAGCATGCGGCCAAGGAAGCTGGAAAAATGCGCGCCGAGGGCAAGGAGTACATCGTCAAGGACGGCGATGTCCTGGAGTTCCTGTTCAACGTCTGAAGCGCATCACGCCGTGACGCGCTGCGATCCGAGGCCGTAGGCATGTGTGTGCGGCGCATGCTGCTTGTCCTGCTCGGTTCGGCGGCGTGTTGTCTCGCCTCGCCGGCCTGGGCCGCGCTGCAGATCGTGGCGCCGGCAACGGTGCGCGATCTCCTGGTCGAGCACCTGTCCTCGTCTGGCAGCGGGACCGACCCGCAGGACGACGCCGGGCGCGCCGCGCTCGAGCGCAGATTGCGCAAGGAGGCCGAGGAACTGCTCGCGACCGAAGGCTATTTCTCGCCGCAGCTTGAGTTGCGCGAAAGCGAAGCGGGTCCCGTGCTGCGCGTCGAGCCGGGGCCGCAGGCGCAAATTCGAGAGGTCGGCATCGAGATTCGCGGCGCGCTGATGCCCGAACGGCGGCAGAAGCTGATCGCCGGCTGGGCGCTGCCGGGTGCCGCCGCGTTTCGCCAGTCGGCCTGGGACAGCGCCAAGCAGGGGCTGCTGCGCGAGCTGCTGGCCATCGACCATGTCGGCGCGCGCCTGCTGTCTAGCCAGGCCGAGGTGGACGTCGACGCGGCACGCGTCGACTTGCATCTGGTCTACGATGCCGGTGCGCGTTACCGCTACGGCGAAATTCGCGTCGTCGGCCTGCAACGTTATCCGGAGTCGCTCGTCGAACGCTACAGCGCGCCCTTGCGTCCTGGCGACGCCTACCGGCAGGAGGATCTGCTGGCGGTCCAGGCGGCGCTGCAGAACTCGCCTTATTTTTCCTCGGTCTCGGTCGAACTCGAACGCAGCGATCAAGCCGCCGGCGACGCGGCCGGGGCGACTGACGGGGCGATCCAGGCGCCAGTCATCATCCGCCTGCGCGAACGCGCGCCTTACAACGTCTCGCTCGGGGCCGGCTACAGTTCCAATACCGGCGCGCGCGTCGAAGGCAATTTTCGCAACGCCGACCTCTTCAATCGCGCCTGGGAACTCAGTAGCGGCGCGCGCATCGAGCAGTTGCGCCAGAGCGTTTATGCCGACGTCCTGCTGCCGCCGGATCTCAAGCAGCAGCGCGACAGCTTCGGCGCCGTTGCCGAAAAGTCCGACATCCAGGGCCTGGGCATAGAACGCGTCGCCTTCGCCGTATCGCGCGCCCAGCTGCTCGACCACATCGAGCAGCGGCTCGGATTCAACTGGCAGTACGAACGGCAGACACCGAACGACGCGGCAATGAGTACCAACCGGGCGCTCACGGCGACAGCTGGCTGGCTGTGGCGCCATGCCGACGACCCGCTCGACGCCAGCGAAGGCATCGTTGCCCAGTTGCAGCTCGGCGCCGCGGCGAAGGCGTTGCTTTCCGACCAGAATTTCCTGCGCAGCTATTTCCGCTATAGCCAGGGGATCCCGCTCGGAAGGTCCGATGGCCTGCTGCTGCGCGGCGAGATCGGCGTCACGGCGGCCCCGTCGCGCGAAGGCATCCCGCAGGATTACCTGTTCCGCGCCGGCGGCAGCAACTCGGTGCGCGGCTACGCCTACCAGAGCCTCGGCGTGCAGGAGGGTTCGGCGACGGTGGGCGGCCGCTACCTGCTCACGCTGAGCGCGGAATACACGCACTGGATCAACGCGCAGTGGGGCATCGCCACGTTTGCCGATGCCGGCCAGGCCGCCGACGATCGCGACGTCCTCAAGCTGGCGCGCGGTTACGGCAGCGGCGCGCGCTGGAAGAGCCCGGCCGGGCCGCTGGCCCTCGATCTGGCGTGGGGCGAGCGCGACCATGCGTGGCGCGTGCATTTCTCGCTGGCTGTGCCTTTCTGAAGATGCCGAAAATGCCGGACACCCCTTCACCCAGGCCGCACCCCACCTCGCGCCGCTGGCGCGCGCTGGCGGTGTGCGGCGCGCTGCTCGCCGGGCTCGGCTGGCTGGCCGGCAGTGAAAGCGGCTTCAGCCTCCTGTGTGCGGGCCTGGTCCGGCTGACGGATGGCCGTCTGCAGATCGAGGCGCCCGCCGGTCGCCTGCTCGGTGACTGGCGGGCGCAGTCGGTGCGCTGGCAGGACCCGGGCCGCGAGATCGAACTGCGGCAGATGTCGCTCATCTGGTCGCCGCGCGCGCTGCTCAAGGGCCAGCTCGCGGTCGAACGAATCGAAGCAGCCAGCCTGCGTATTTTTTTCGCGCCCGACTCAAGCCCGGCCACGCGCCCGGACAGCCTGAGCTTGCCGCTGGCCGTGCGCATCTCGCATTTGGTCCTGGGGCGCGCGCTGCTCGGCAAGGCGGACGAGAATCCGCTGACGCTGGCCGAAAACGTTGATGCCGCGCTCGCCAGCGACGGCCGCACGCATCGCCTCGAGCATCTGCAGGCGCAGGTCGGCCGGCTCGCGCTGTCGGCCGATGCCACACTGGCCGGCGATCAGCCGTTCGCGTTCAAGGCACAGGCGGCGCTGCAGGGCGCTGTGCTCGAGCAGCCGTTCATGCTGAAGCTGTCGAGCAGCGGCACGCTCGATGCGATACAGGTCGATGGCGTGCTCGCCACAGAAACAAACGAGAGAAGCAAACACGCTGCCGCCAGCGCCACGGGGGAAGTGCGCGCTTTGCTGACGCCGTTCGCCGCGCGACCCCTGGCTGCGCTGCAAATCGCGCTGGCCGGTGTCGATCCTTCGGTGTTCGCGGACGGCGTCCCGCAAGCCCTGCTCGATGTCGACGCGCAGCTCGATTCCCCGCCGGGTGCTGCGAGCGATGCCGCCATCGGCGGCCGCCTGCGGATCAGCAACCGTCTTGGCGGCGCGCTCGATCGCCAGCGCTTGCCCGTCGAGTCGCTGCAGACGCAACTGAGCTGGCAGGGCGACGGGCTCAGCTTTTCCGGCCTGGCGTTGGCGCTGGCAGGCGGCGGTCGCCTCAGGGGGCAGGGCGCATTCGCCGGCGGGCATCTCGATCTCGATCTCGCCGCCCAGGGACTCGACGCCCGTTCGTTGCACGGCGACCTGGTGCGCACGCAACTTGCGGGAACGCTGCGCGCGCGCTTTGGCGATGCGACCCAGTCACTCGAAGTCGATCTGCGCGACGCGCACTATGCGCTGAACGCTCGCGCCAGCCGCAGTGAGGACGCGGTCGATATCGAGCACGTGCAACTTTCGTCCGGCGCGGCGAGTCTTTCTGCACAGGGAAAATTGGCGTTGATCGGCGAGCGGCGTTTCAGCGCGCAGGGCCGTCTCGAGAATTTCGATCCGGCGCGTTTCTTTCAAACCAAAGGCGCGCCGCGCAGCGTGCTCAATGCACATTTCGCTGCGCAGGGCGCGATGCGTCCGGCGCTTGGGCTCGTGCTGCATTTCGATCTGCGCGACAGCCGTCTCGGCACCCAGGCATTGGCCGGAAAAGGCGATCTCGATTTGCGCGGTGGCGATCTGCACAAGATCGATATCGATCTTGCAGCGGCAGGCAATCGCTTGACCGCCCTCGGCGCTTTCGGCAAGAGCGGCGACAGGCTGCGCGTGACGCTTGCCGCGCCCAGGCTCGAAGCGCTTGGATGGTCGGGAATCTCCGGCGAGGCCAGCGCCAACGTTGTCGTTGGCGGGCGCATCTCCGATCTCGAATTCTCCGGCGAAGCGAAAGCATCGCGGCTGCGTATTTCGCGGCTGCTCGACATCGAGGACCTCACCCTCGCTGCGCAACTCGGCGCCGGGCCGCAGGCCAGGCTGGACAGCGTGTTGCGCTGTGCGGCCTGCGCACTGCCGTCCTACGGCATTGCGCCGCTGGCGCTTGAGTTGAAGGCCGAAGGGCTGCGCAGCCGGCATCATTTGGACGCGCTGGTTAGCTTGCGGGACAGGCACGAGCTGCGCCTGTCCGCCGACGGCGGCCTGCAGGACGCGGCGCGCAAGACGGCAAGCGGGCCGGCGCTGTCCTGGAGCGGCAAGCTGCGCGAACTCGTCGTGCGCAAGCTGGCGCCGGCCGCTGCGTCGCCCGTGCTCCAGCTCGCCCAACCGGCGGCGCTGCGCGTCGATAGCCAGTCGCTGTCCTTCGGGCCGGCCAAGCTGGAAGGACTGATCGGCAGCTTGCAGATCGAGCGCCTGGTCCTCGAGCCGGGACATCTGGAGAGCGCCGGACGTTGGCAAAAGTTTTCTCCGCTGGCCGTTCTGGCTGAATTTCCTTCGCTGCACGCGGAGCTGGCGGCGCTCGGCAAGGCGCAGCCGCAACCCTTGATCCTGGGCGGCGAGTGGGCGCTTGCAGCGCAAGCGGGCGGCGCCCGCGGGCAGATCGCCGTGTGGCGCGAGGGTGGCGATGTGTACCTCGACGCGCTGCCGCTCGGCCTCGGCGAAGTCCGCCTGCAGGCCAGCGTGGCGGATGGGCGCGTGGCCGCGAACCTGCAGTTGCGCGGCGCGCGGCTTGGCGAAATTCATGCTGAACTCGCCGCGCCTGCAACGCGCGGAACAGACGGCGGCGCGGCGGCGCTGATCGATACGCAGGCGCCGTGGCAAGGCAGTCTGCACGCGCACATGCCCGATCTGGCCTGGCTGGGCCCGCTGCTCGGCGAGGGCTGGCAGTTGGGCGGCGAATTAAACGGCGAGATGCAGCTCGCCGGAAGCGCTGCGCGACCGCAGTGGCGCGGCGAGTGGCGCGGCGAACACCTGGCGCTGCGCGAACTCGACCAGGGGATGCGCCTGGAACAAGGTGAGGCGCTGCTTGAAATTACCCCCGAGCGCCTGTTGCTGCGGCGTCTGAACTTCGCGAGCGATTTCCAGCCGCTGCCGCGCGTGCTGCGCCTGGACGAAAACATCGACAGCAAGCGACTGACGGCAACGCCCGGACGTTTCGAGGCGAGCGGCGAACTGGCGCTCGGTGAAGCGACGGCGGGGCGAACGGCACAGCTGAGCCTGCGCCTGGATCGCATCGGCGTCATGCAGCGTCCCGACCAGTGGGCGATCATCTCCGGCGACGGCGAGCTGCGCCTCGGCGAGCGCGTCCTCGACATCGGCGGCAAACTGCGCGTCGACGCCGGCTTCTGGTCGCTGGCCGAGGTCGGCAGACCGCAGCTTTCCGACGACGTGGTGATTCGCCGGTCGCCGGCGAAGGGCGGCACGACTGCGCCGGAGGGGCTGGCTGCGCGGCAAGTCCGCGCGGCGGTGCATCTCGATCTCGATGCCGGGCTCGGCGACGCTTTCCACTTCCGCGGCGCCGGGGTCGAGAGCCGCCTCGAGGGGCAGATTCGCATCCGTTCCGACGATGCCGGCCTGCCGCGTGCCAGCGGCAGCATCAGGACGGTCGGCGGACGCTTCGACGCCTACGGACAAAAGCTGGAGATTGAACGTGGCATCCTCAATTTTCAGGGGGCGATCGATAACCCGGGACTCAACCTGCTGGCGGTGCGCAAGAATCTGTCGGTCGAAGCCGGCGTCGCGGTCACCGGCACGGCGCAGCACCCCCTGATACGTCTGGTATCCACGCCCGAAGTGCCGGACACCGAAAAGCTTTCCTGGCTGGTCTTGGGCCGCTCTCCGGAGCAGGGCGGCGGTGACAGCGCGATCCTGGTGGCTGCGGCGCAGACGATCTTCGGTGGCCAGGATGGCGGCCTCTTGAGCAAGCTGCAACAGGGTCTGGGCATCGATGAATTCGGCGTGAGCAGCGGCCAGATCGGCGGCTTGAGTCGCATGCCGACCAGTCGCGTCGCCAGTTCGACGGGCTTTGGCAGCAACAGCCAGACGGTGAATGGACAGATCGTCAGCGTCGGCAAGCGCCTCTCGTCGAATGCCCTGCTCAGCTACGAGCAGTCGTTGAACACCACCGAGAGCATCGTCAAGCTGACCGTCAATCTGAACCGGCAGTTTTCGGTCGTCGGCAGCGCCGGGTCGGAAAGCGCGCTTGATTTCTTCTGGCATTACAATTTCGGCCGTTGAACCGCTCGGCGCTCGCCGATGGTCACGGCGTGGAACGGCAATGGAATTTTGACCAACTGCCGCCAAGCGTGAATCCGCGGCGCTACAATTGGTTCGAATGCCGTAAAGTGCTTGCGCCGAGCTGAGTCCTTGTGTCGGGTCGGCCCTTGGTTTTTCTGGAGAAAGCAATGGCAAGGCGCTTGCGATTTCTTCTGCTGCAGGTCTGTTCATGCCTGTTTCTCATCAACTGGGCAATCGCCGAAACCTTGCCCATCGACCTTGGCCGCTCCGATCCCGGGCGGCCCGCACGTCCCCTCGGCGATGCCTATCAGGGGCCGATCGTGGACACCCATTCTCACCTCGTCGCCCCGAACGGAAAAACATCTGCTTACTGGGACGCCGATATTCTCGACCTCATCGAGAAAGCGGGGGTCTCGCGCATCATTCTCCTGCCGCCGCCCAATGCCGCAGTGAATAACGACGCCGCTATCCGGGGAGAAAGAGAAACGCTGAGAAAGACATCGAATGGCCGGGTCTTGGTCATGTGCGGCAGCGATTACCTGACGCACTGGATGTACGACGCGGCCTTGTCCGGGAAATTGCCCGATGACATCGTATTGCGCCTGGAGCGCCTGGCGGCCGACTTGAACAGCGGCAATTGCGCAGGCGTCGGCGAAATCGGTCTGTTCCATTTCAGAAAGGTGCGGCAACAGGCGGTGATCAAGCTGCCCGCGGCCTATCCGCCTTTGCTGGCGATTGGCGAGGAGGCGGCGCGCGCCGGTTTCCCCCTCGACCTGCACGCCGAGTCAAGAGAACCGGACATGGCGCCCCATCAGGCGGAAGTGTTCGCCACCATTGCCGCGCTCTTTGAGCGCGCGCCCGGCCTTCGCCTGATCTGCTCGCACACTTGTCTGACCACGGCGAAAAATGCGCGCACCCTGTTGCAGGCTTACCCCGGATTGATGATGAACCTGCACGCCTTTCGCCATCCCGAAGAATGGGCGCATCTGGAACCGATCACCGGCCTCGAGGGCGGTCTTTACGACGACTGGGCGGCCTTGCTGGAAGAAATGCCCGAGCGCTTCATGATCGGGGACGATTTCATGTTCGGCTGGAACGAGCCGGAAGCTTATGAGCACCACTTCCATCGCTTGCGCGGAATCCTGGGCAGCCTGCCGCCGGCGGCCGCGAAGAAAATCGCCTTCGAGAATGCGGTGAAAGTGTTCGGGCCGCTGCCACCGTGATCGCTATTCCTGCACGCGCCCGGTGACCTGCCGGCGATGAGTGGCCGCGGATCTTCCCGGCAGGATGCTCACCAACCGTAAAAGCGCTGCCATATTTCGGCGCCGCCGGGTGTCAATGCGCAATATTCCGGAAACTGGGCGCCGGTAGCGCAGGCGTGATTGGGCAGGATGCGCAGCAGCGTTCCGACCGGGAAACGCGCGGCAATGTCCGGATCGGCCGCACCCTCGCGCGACACGATGCCATGCTCCTGATTGGCGCCGCTCACGAGGTAACCGGGCAACGGCGTTCCGTCCGCGGCGCAGACCTGCCCGAAGCCGAAATCGCGCTTCTGCTTCTGCGTGCCGCGATCGCGGCTCATGGCCATCCAGCCGGCATCGACGATGGCCCAGCCGTTCTCGGCCTGGTGGCCGATGACCGTGGTCAGCACGCTCAAGGCGATGTCGTCGATGCGGCAGACACCGACGTTGTGCATCACCAGGTCGAAGAAGACATAGACGCCGGCGCGCACTTCGGTGACGCCGTCGAGTCGCCTTGCCGAGAGCGCCGTCGGCGTCGAGCCGACGCTGACTTCGGCGCACGGCAGGCCCGCCGCGCGAATGCGCCCGGCGGCGCGCACGCAGCCGGCGCGTTCCTGTTCGGCCATGGCTTCCAGGGCGGCCGGCGTGTCGAGATCGTAGCTCGAGCCGGCATGGGTCATCACGCCGCCCAGTCGCATGCCGCCGGCATGGAGGATCTGCGCCACGTCGAGCAGCTGACTGTCGTCCGGCTTGATTCCCGAACGATGGCCGTCGCAATCGACCTCGATCCAGACCTCGAAGGCTTCGCCGTGCGCCTTGCCGAAAGCCACTACGGCGGCCGCAGCGGCGGCGTTGTCGGTGATGATCTTGAGCGCGCAGCCCTGGCGGCGCAGCGCCAGCACCTTCTCAAGCTTGCCCGGCGCGATGCCGACCGCGTAAAGAATATCGGCGACGCCCGCGGCGAAGAATTCTTCCGCCTCCTTGAGCGTTGACACGGTGATGCCCTGCGCGCCGGCGGCGATCTGCGCGCGCACCACCGGCAGGCACTTGCTGGTCTTGACGTGCGGGCGGAAACGCACGCCGAGCGCGCTCAGGCGCGTCTGCATGCGCGCGATGTTGGCCTGCATGCGCGCCACGTCGATAATCACCGCCGGGGTGTCGAGCGCGGCAAGTGGATTTGCCGTCATCACGCGCTCATCAGCGCACAGAAGCGTTCGAGATCGACGTTGCCGCCGCTGATGATCACGCCGACGCGCTGGCCCTGCAGCTGCGACTTCGCTGCGCGCACCGCGGCCAGGCCGAGCGCGCCGGTCGGCTCGACCATCAGCTTCATGCGCGTGGCGAAAAAGCGCAGGCAATCGACGAGCTCGGCGTCGCTCGCAGTCAGGATGTCGTCGACGTCGCGGCGGATGATCTCGAAAGTGTAAGCGCCGAGGTGCTGCGTCTGCGCGCCGTCGGCGATGGTCTTCGGCGTTTCGATATGGACGATGGCGCCGGAGCGGAAGGACTGCTGGCCGTCGTTGCCGGCTTCCGGCTCGACGCCGTAGATCTTGCAGCGCGGCGCTAGGGCGCGCGCCGACAGGGCCGACCCGGAGAGCAGGCCGCCGCCGCCGAGGCAGACGAAGAGCGCATCGAGTTCGCCGATGTCTTCGAACAGTTCCTGCGCCGCGGTGCCCTGGCCGGCGATCACATCGGGGTGGTCGTAGGGCGGAATCAGCGTCAGCCCGTGCTTCTCGGCGAGGTCGCGGCCGATCGCTTCGCGATCTTCGGTGTAGCGGTCGTAGATCACGACCTTGCCGCCGTAGCCGCGCGTCGCCGCCATCTTCGCGGCCGGTGCGTCGTTCGGCATGACGATGGTCGCGGGAATGCCGAGCAGCGACGCCGACAGGGCGATGGCCTGCGCGTGGTTGCCCGACGAAAAGGTGACAACGCCGGCCTTCTTCTGCTGCGCGTCGAATTTCGACAGCGCGTTGAAGGCGCCGCGAAACTTGAAGGCGCCCATGCGCTGCAGGTTTTCGCACTTGAAGAACAGCTCGGCGCCGGTTTCCCGGTTCATCGTACGCGAAGTCATCACCGGCGTGCGGTGCGCGTGGCCCTTGATGCGCCCGGCGGCGGCGATGACGTCGTCGTAGGTTGGAAGCTTGAGCATGATGGTCGTCCTGTCGTGAGGGAGTGATCTTACCAGGGCCAGGCGATGCGCACGCCGGCCCCGCCGGCTTCGGCGCGCTGCTGCAAAAGGCGCGCGACGGTGAGGTCCTGCAGGGCGAGGCCGGTCAGGTCGAAGACGGTGATGTCGGCGGCCTGGCGGGTGAATCGGGCTTTGCCGGTGAAGAGGTCGCCGAGCGCGGTGCATGGCGTTTCCGGCGCCCATTGCGTCTCGCCCATCTGGCGCGCTTGCCCCGCATCGTCGACGAAGAGCTGCGCGCGCGCCAGCAAGCCGGCGGGAAGCTCGCGCTTGCCGCGCGTGTCGGCGCCGACGCAGTTGAAGTGCGTGCCGGGCCGCACGGCTTCCAGGCTGAACAGCGCGCCGCCTCCGGGCGTCGCGGTGATGACGATGTCGCTGTCGGCAACGGCCGCGTCGCCATCCTTGGCGTGCGAGAGTTCGATGTCCTTGCCGGCGGCGGTCGCGATGCCGGCTTCGAAGCCTGTGTCGCGCTGGCCGTCGACGCTGAGGTAGCGGACGCTGCGCAGCCCCGGCAGGAGGCGCAGCGCGAACTGCGTCTGAATCCGCGCCTGCACGCCGGTGCCGAAGACGCACAGTCGCGTGCTGTCGGCGCGCGCGAACTGGCGCAGCCCGAGACCGCCGGCGGCGCCGGTGCGCACGGTGGTGACGGCATTGCCGTCGATGACGCACAGCGGCCGCCCCGTCGCCGGGTCGAAAAGCAGGATGGTCGCCTGATGCGGCTCGCCGCCGAGGCGGCGATTGTCGGGCCAGAAGCCGGCGGCCTTGAAGCCGAGCAGGCCCTGTGTTCCGACATCACCGGACTTGATGCCGAAAACGCCGCCGGTCGCCAGCTTCTCGCGCACGACCGGGAAGACGCGCCCCGCTGCATCGCTGTGCAATACGAAGGCCTCGCGCACGGCGGCGAGGACTTCATCGGGCTGCAACAAGGACTCGACATGATTCTTGTCGAGCAGCAACAGTTGGGCGTTTTCGCGCATGGCCAATCCTTTTTTTATGCCGCGGCGCTTGATCGCACCGTGCCGCCGCGCGCCGCATAATGCGAGCATATCGCAGGTCCGCGGCCGGTCGGCGATTTGTCGCCAAAAAATCTCGAGCGACAAGCGCCGCTGCCTGTCTTGCGCCTGCCAAGCACGCAAGAAGTCACGGCCAGGGGATGCGATATTGCTAGAATATGCGCCGCGACGACGCTGCGATCGGGGCGTCGCGAATCTGGAGTCGCAATGAATCTCGTATCTTCCCTGCCGCAGAGTTCGCCACGGCTGTCGCATCGCGCCGCGCGCTATGGCGGCGCGCTCGTCGCCGTGGCCGCGGCGATGGGTTTGCGGCTGGTGCTGGAAGAATGGTTCGGACCCGGCTTGCCCGCTTTCATCACCTTCTATCCGATGGTGATGACCGTGGCGATTCTCGCCGGTTTCGGTCCTGGCGTGGTGGCGGCGCTGGCGGCCGACGTGACGGCGGCGATCTGGATCGTTTCGCCGGCCGGGCAGTTCTCGCTGGGTGCGCCGATCGACCGGGTGGCGCTGGCGATTTTTTTCGCCATGGGCCTGCTCATCAGCGTGATTGCCGAAGCCTATCGGCGCAATCGGCGCAAGGCCGAGGCTTACGACCGCGAAGTGGCGTTGCGCGCCAGCCAGGAGGCCGTGCGCGAGAGCGAGGCGCTGTTCCGCACGATCTTCGACAACAACCTGGACGCCGCGCTGCTGACCACCCCGGACGGGGGAATCCTGGCCGCCAATGCCGAGGCGAGACGGATTTTCGGGCGCAGCGAAGATGAATTGCGTGTGCTCGGTCGTCAGGGCGTCATGGACCTGGCGGACCCGCGTCTCGCGCCGGCGCTGGCGCAGCGCGAGGCGCAAGGCTGGTTTCGCGGCGAACTGACCGTGATCGGCGCCGGCGGGCGGAAATTTCCCGCCGAAATTTCTTCTTCGGTATTCGTCGGCCGCGGCGGGCGGCGCATGACCAGCATGCTGATCCGCGACATCACCGATCGCCAGCGGGCCGAGGCGGCCTTGCGCGCCGCCCTGGCCGACGCCGAACGAGCCAACAACGCCAAGTCGCGCTTCCTGGCGGCGGCCAGCCATGATCTGCGGCAACCGCTGTCGGCGCTCGGCGTCTATGCCGGCTCGCTCAAGAATACGTCGGCCCCGCCGGACCCGAAGCTGGTCGCGAACATGCTCGATTGCATTGCCGATCTGGGCGACCTGCTCAGCGACTTGCTCGACCTCCGCAAGCTCGATGCGGGCGTGGTCAGCCCGTGCGTCAGCGACTTTGCGATCGCTCAGGTGTTGGCCAACGTCGAGTCGGTGTATGGAGCGGAAGCCCGGGTGAAGTCACTGCAACTGCGCTGCGCTGCCTCGCAGCTGACGGCGCGCACCGACCCGGTACTGATCAGGCGCATTCTGGGCAATCTCGTCGACAACGCCTTGCGCTATACCGAGCGCGGCGGCGTGCTGATCGCTTGCCGCCGCCGCCAGGGCAAGACCTGGGTTGAAGTCTGGGATACCGGCATCGGCATTCCGGCCGACAAGACCGCGGACATCTTCGAGGAATTCAAGCAGCTGGGCGACGGCGCGCGCAATAGCGGCAGTGGCCTGGGCCTGGCCATTGCGGCCAGGATGGCGACGCTGCTCGGCCTGGAAATCAGTGTGCGCTCCCGGCCGGGGCGGGGATCGGTGTTCGCCATCGAGTTGCCGCTCGGGGAGCGGCAACTCGCGATGCCGCCGCCGGCGCCGCCCGCGACGATCGCGCGCTCGCTGCGGATCGCCCTGGCCGAAGACAATTCGCTGGTGCGCGAAGCCTTGATCATCGGCTTGCGCGGCCTGGGTCATCAAGTGGTGGCGAGCGCCAGCGCGGCCGAGTTGCTGTCCAGGCTCGATCTTGTGCCGCCGGACATCGTGGTGTCGGACTACCGGCTGACGCTGGGCGAGACCGGGTATGACGTCATCACGGCGGTTCGCGCGCGTTACCGGAGCGATTTGCCGGCCTTCCTGATTACCGGCGATACCGACCCGAAACTGCTGCGCCGGATGACCGACCGCGGCATCGTCGTTCTGCACAAGCCGCTCAGCCTGGAAACCATGCAGGCCAGCCTCGAGGACTTGACCCATGCGGCGGTGCCGGCTTGACGGAAGTTGCCGAGCGGCCAGGTAATCCGCACCGCCGCTGGCGATCCCGAAGCGCTAGACTGTAAGGCCGAGACCGGAGTTTCCGCTGTTCACCAGGGCAACGCGGCAGGTCTCGCTCAGCGTTTCCGGCCATCAAGCATGAGGTTAGCGATGCCATCACGATCATCGATTCGGTTCCGTTTCAAAGCCGCCGCAGCGTTAGGCGCGGTGTTCGTCCTGTTCGGCTGCGCGGCGCCCCGGCCGGCCTCGCCCGCAGCGGAGGAATCGGCGATCGTGACGGGAATTGCGTCGGGGCGCGCGAGCGTCGCCGGGGAAAAATCGTACGTGCTGCGCACCGCCAAGGGCCGCGTCTATTTCATATCGCAAGTCCTCGGGAAGCCGCTGAAAGAAGGCGACTCCGTCGAGCTTGAACTGACGCCGAACGGGGCCCGCATTCGGGAAAAATAGCGGGAAAGCCGGCGCGCAGGCTGGGTGCATGCCGGCCGGAAATCGCCTGTTGCATGTCAATGGCATATTAAGTAAGATAATCCTCGTGTCGATCGATCGAAAGTCCGTCACGCGGGGTGAATGATATGGCCATGTTGAACACGTCGCATGAAATGCGGGCATCCTACCGAAAGCCGATGCACGGGCCGGGGGAACTGCTCGACGCGGTGAGCGACCGCGCAAGCGCCATCGAATTGCTCGATATCTCGGCCGGTGGCGTTTCGTTTCTGTCGACCGCAATGCTCCAGAAGGATAGTATCTGGCTTGTCCGTTTCCAGTTGAATGGCGAAAAAGTGCGCGGCGTGGTGCGCATCAGCTACTGCGTCAAGCACATTCTGACCGAGGCTTACCGCGTGGGCGCAGAATTCAAAAACTGGGAATCCCCCTATCTACTGACCATCAAGCGCTTTCTGGATTAGCGAAAATCGACCCTAGTTACTTCCAGCCGATCAGGCTGGCATGAATACGCTGCCCGCCGGTTCGCCGGCCACCGCTTTGCCGGCCACTTATCGCGGCCGCTTCGCGCCCTCGCCCAGCGGTCCGCTGCATTTCGGTTCGCTGGTCGCTGCGCTCGGGAGCTATCTCGATGCGCGCGCCAACGGCGGCCAGTGGCTGCTGCGCATCGAGGATGTCGACGAGCCGCGCACGATGCCGGGCGCGGCCGAAGGAATCCTGCGCACCCTCGAGGCTTTCGGCTTCGAGTGGGACGGCGAGGTGGTCGTGCAGAGCGAGCGCCTCGACCGCTATCACGCCGCGCTCGTCCGTCTGCAAGCCGATGGCATGGCCTATCCCTGTGCCTGCTCGCGCAGCGAGATCGCCGCCGCGACACAGATTGCCGCAATCGACGGCGGGCTCGTCTATCCGGGAAGCTGCCGCGCCGGGCTGGGTGCGGGCAAAGCGGCGCGCGCGTGGCGCCTGCGCGTTCCCGACCGCGAATTCTCGTTTGTCGATCGCGTGCAGGGACCGTCGCGGCAGAATCTCGAACGCGAGGTCGGCGATTTCGTCTTGTTGCGCGCCGACGGGCAGTATGCCTATCAACTGGCGGTCGTCGTCGATGATGCGGCGCAGGGCGTCAATGCCGTCGTGCGCGGTGTCGACCTGATCGCTTCGACCGCGCGCCAGATCTGGCTGCAGCAATGCCTTGGCGTGCCGACGCCGAGTTACGCGCATCTGCCGGTGGTGGTCAACGCGGCCGGCGAAAAACTTTCCAAGCAGACGCTGGCCGCCGCCGTCACGCCAATCGGCGGCAGTGCGCTGCTGGCGCGCGCGCTGACCTTTCTCGGCCACGCCGTGCCCGGCGAAGTGCGCGATCTGCCGGTCGCCGATTTCTGGCGCTGGGCGATTGCGAACTGGTCGATAGCCCGTGTTCCCGCGGTGCGCGCGATCTTTCCCGGCGGCGCCGCGCTGCCCTTGTAGGGGAAGTTGGCCCCGGCCAGCTACTCGGCCAACAACTCGGCGATCGGTTCGAGCTGCTCGATATGCTGGGCGAGGACCTTGACGATGACCGTGATCGGGATGCTCAGCAGCATGCCCCACACGCCCCACAGCCAGGCCCAGAACAGCAGCGAGACGAAGAGCGCGGTGACGTTGATCTTGGCCGTCCGGCCGGTCATCCAGGTGGCGACGAAAGTGCCGACAAAGGTAGCGATGGCCAGCGCCACGCCGGCGAGCAGCAGCGCGGTCGGCAGCGAATTGAACTGGATGAAGCCGGCGGTGAAGAAGGCCGCCGCGGTGACCGCCGGACCGAAGTAGGGAATGATGTGCAGGAGACCCGCGGCGACCGCCCAGGCGCCGGCGTTTTCGAGCCCGATCCAGCGCAGCGCCGCCCAGGCCAGCAGGGCGACCAGAATATTGGTGGACAGCAGCATGAACATGTAGCGCTGGATCGACGCGTTGATGTCATCGAGAATGCGCACGGTGATCTTGCGGCGGCTCAGGGTCGGCCCGGCGAGCCGGACCAGCTTGCGCTTGTAGGTGTCGCCGGCGAGCAGCAGGAAGAAGGTCAGGAAGAGGACCATCGCCGCCTGGCCGGCCATCTCGGCGGCGCCCATCGAGCCGGCCCAGAGAAAATTGCCGAGCTTGAACGCCGGCGGCTCGATGACGACGTGCGTCTCGGGCGGCGTCGGCGCCACGCTTTCCGCCGCCGATTTCGTGGCCTTCTCGATTTGTGCGGCGACGGTCTGCACCTTTTGCAGCGCGCTCGGCTGTCCGCGGTGAACCTTGTTCAGTTGGGCGGTCAGCTTGCTTGCAGCTTCGGGCAGCTGATCGACGATGGTCTGGATCTGGCCGCCCAGCGAGTAGCTGCCGAAGGCCAGCGCACTGACGACGCCGAGCATGACCAGCGTGCTGCCGGCGCCGCGCGGCACGCGGAGATTTTCGAGCCAGGCGACGAGCGGATTGAGCGTGTAGGCGAAGAGAATGCCGAGCAGCAGCGAGATGACAAAATTCTGCGCCCAGTCGAGCGCGTAGATCACGGCGAGCGTTGCCAGGATGGTCAGCGCCAGCCCGTGGCCGGTTTCCGGCAGGCGGACCGTCGGCACAGATTCGTGCGGCTCGCTGTCGGCGCGGCTTTCAGTGGGGTCGGGGGGCAAGATTTGCATTGTGCTCATCAATGTACGCTGCACGAAGGCCTGGTTTCTCACGAGTTTGGCGGCAAGCGCCGCCGCCGTCCGTACGCTGTGCCGCTTTGCGTGAGGGGAACCGAGCGGTACCGCTCACGGCTCGCGGCGCAGTGTTCCGTAATCGGCCTTATTGGCTCGCCAGGGGATCGGGAATCTGCGCCGTGCTCCAGTCGCCGCCCAGGGCCTTGAGCAGGCCGGCGCTCGCCACCAGGCGGCGGCCGCTGATGTCGAGGCTGGTGCGCTCGGCGGCGAGCGAAGCGGCCTGCACGATGACGACATTGAGATAGCTGACCGTGCCGGCCTTATATTGATTCTGCGTCAGGCGCAGCGACTCGGCGGCGGACAGGGCCGCTTCGCTTTGCACCGTCGCCTCGTCGCCGAGCACGCGCAGCGCGACGAGATTGTCCTCGACGTCCTGAAACGCGGTCAGCACCGCCTGGCGATAGGTGGCGACGCTGGCATCGTAGGCCGCGATGGCCTCGTCCTTGCGCGCCGAACGCGCGCCGGCATCGAACAGGGTGAGCGCCAGCGCCGGCCCGAGCGACCAGAAGCGGTTCGGCAGGGTGAGCAGCTGCGACAGGCTGGTGCTCTGATAACCGCCGGTCGCGGAGAGGGTCAGCGCCGGGAAGAATGCCGCCTGGGCGACGCCGATCTGGGCGTTGGCCGCGGCGGCGCGGCGTTCGGCGGCGGCGACGTCGGGCCGGCGTTCGAGCAGGGTCGAGGGCAGGGCGAGCGGAATCGGCGGCAGCTGCGGCAGGGTGTAATTCGGCGCCAGCGCGAAATCGGCGGGAGCCTTGCCGATCAACAGGGCGATCGCGTGTTCGAGCTGGGCGCGCTGGACGCCGAGGTCGATCGCCTGCGCCTGCGTCGACTTCAGTTGGGTTTCGGCCTGGGCCACGTCGATACGCCCGGCGACGCCGGCGGCGTAACGGTTGCGCGTGATCTGCAGCGAATCCATGTAAGCGGTCACTGTCTCGTCGAGCAGGCGGCGCTGCGCATCATTGACGCGCAGCTGCAGATAGGTCTGGGCCAGCGTCGCCTGCGCGCTGAGCAGCGCCGACTGCAGGTCGGCTGCGCTGGCCTGCGCGCCGGCGGCATTCGATTCGACGCTGCGGCTGATGCGTCCCCACACATCGGCTTCCCAGTCGACGCCGAAGGCCAGCCGGTCGGCGTTGCGGATCGGCGTGCCGGCAACGATCGCATTGCTCGACGCCGACGCCGAAGTGCCGGTCGTGCCCTGCGCGCGGCTCGCCGAAAAACTGCCGGTCACGGTCGGGAAATAGCCGGCCCGCGTTTCGCGCAGCAGGCCCACCGCCTGCCGGTAACGCGCGTCGGCGGCGCGGATGTTCTGGTTGGAAACTTCGACCTGCGCCACCAGCGAATTGAGTTCGGGGTCGCCGTAGGCCTCCCACCACGGCCCGCGCGGCGCGTCGTCGCGCGGCTCTGCCGGTTTCCAGTCGCGCATTTCCTTGAAATCGCCGGGAACGGCGATTTCCGGGCGATGGTAGTCGGGGCCGACGGCGCACGCGGCGAGGAGGGCAAGGATAAACGCGATGCAGCTGCGTCGAATGTTAACGCTCATGGCAGGTCTTTCTGGCTCAGGGCGATACCCTCGCTTCGCCGCTTGCGGCAGCGCCGCCGAATTGCGGCCGCCGCTTGCGGGCCCAGGCGCTGGCGCGATCGAGGTAGAGGTAGACGACCGGGGTCGTATAAAGCGTCAGCAACTGGCTGAGGATCAGCCCGCCAACTATTGAGATTCCGAGCGGCTGGCGCAGTTCCGCGCCATCGCCGCTGCCGAGCGCGAGCGGCAGCGCGCCGAACAGCGCGGCCATGGTGGTCATCATGATCGGCCGAAAGCGCAGCAGGCAGGCTTCGTGAATCGCGTCGCGCGGTGAGAGGCCGCGCTGGCGCTGCGCCTGCAGGGCAAAATCGATCATCATGATGGCATTTTTCTTGACGATGCCGATCAGGAGGATGACGCCGATCAGGGCGATGATTGAAAAATCCGTGTGAAAAGCGCGCAAGGCAAGCAGGGCGCCGACACCGGCCGAAGGCAGCGTCGAGATGATGGTCAAAGGGTGGATCAGGCTCTCGTAGAGGATGCCGAGCACGATATACACGGCGAGCAGGGCCGCGATAATCAGTATCGGTTGATTGTCGAGCGAAGCCTGGAAGGCCCGGGCCGTTCCCTGGAAACTGCCTTGCACGGTCGTCGGAACGCCGATCTTGAGCATCGCGGCGTTGATCGCCTTGGTCGCGTCGGACAGCGCCATGCCGACCGGCAGATTGAACGAGATCGTCGACGCCGCGAACTGCCCCTGATGGTTGACGGCGAGCGGCGTCGCCGTCGGCTCCCAGCGCGCAAACGCCGAAAGCGGCACTTGCGCCGGGGCGCCGTTGACGCTCGGACCGATCACGAAGACGTCTTTCAGGCTTTCCGGGCTTTGCCAGTACTGCGGCGCCGCTTCCATGACGACGCGATACTGGTTGAGCGGATTGTAGATCGTCGACACCTGGCGCTGCCCGAAGTAATCGTTGAGCGTCGCGTCGATCAGCCGCTGATTGAGCCCGAGACGGGCGACGGCGTCGTGGTCGACGACGAGCGAAGTCTGCAGGCCCTTGTCCTGCTGGTCGGTATTGACATCGACGAGTTCGGGCAATTGATTGAGCGCCTGGCGAACGCGCGGCTCCCAGGTCTGCAACTCGCTGAGGCTGTCGCCCTGCAGCGTGAACTGGTAGAGCGCGTTGCCGCCGCGTCCGCCGACCCGGATGTCCTGCACGGGTTGAAGGTAAAGCGTGGCGCCGGGCTCGCGCGCCAGTTGCCTGCGCAGGCGCGCAATGACGAGGTCGGCCGACAGATTGCGTTCGGCGAGCGGCTTCAGGGAGACGAACATCATCCCGGTATTGCGCTGGCCGCCGCCGGTAAAGCCTATGACGCTGTCAACAGCGGGGTCGTGGCCGACGATGTCGATGAAGGTGGACAGCTTCTGGCGCATGGCCTGGAAGGAGATGCTCTGGTCGGCCTGAATGTTGCCGATCACCCGCCCGGTATCCTGCTGCGGAAAGAAGCCTTTCGGAATGTCGATATAGAGCCAGATGTTGAGGCCGACGGTAGCCACGAGGATGAACAGCATGATCAGGCTGTGCGTCAGCGCCCAGTCGAGCGAACGACGGTAACCGCGGTGCATCGCCGTGAACACGCGCTCGCTGCGTTGCGCCAGGCCGCCGCGGCCTCCTTTCGGCGCGGCGCGCAACAGGCGCGCGCACATCATCGGCGTCGTCGTCAGCGAAATGACGAGCGAGATCAGGATGGCCGCCGAGAGGGTCACCGCGAATTCGCGGAACAGCCGCCCGACGATGCCGCCCATGAGCAGGATGGGAACGAAGACGGCGATCAGCGACAGGCTCATCGAGAGCACCGTGAAGCCGACTTCGCGCGCGCCCTGCAAGGCCGCCGCGTAAGGATCCATGCCGTCCTCGAGGTGGCGCGAAACGTTCTCGAGAACGACGACGGCATCATCCACGACAAAGCCGGTGGCGATGGTGAGCGCCATCAGGGAGAGGTTGTTGAGCGAAAATCCGGCCAGGTACATGACGCCGAAGGTGCCGATCAGCGACACCGGCACGGCGACGACCGGCACCAGCGTGGCGCGGCCGTTGCGCAGGAAAAGGAAGACCACCATGACCACCAGCGCGATCGAAATCAGCAGCGTGGTTTCAACGTTGTGCAGGGACGCGCGTATGGTCGGCGTCCTGTCCATCACCACCTCGAGCGAAATGGCCGCCGGAATCGACGCGCGCAACTGCGGCAGCAGGGCCTTGACGTCATCGACGGTCTCGATGATGTTGGCGCCCGGTTGCCGGTTGAGGATCAGCATCACCGCCGGCCGGCTGTTGGCGAGGCCGGCGTTGCGCACGTCCTGCACCGAGTCCTCGACCTGCGCCACGTCGCCGAGGCGAACGGCGGCGCCATTGCGAAAGGCGACGACCAGCGGCAGGTATTCGGCAGCTTTCATCGCCTGGTCGTTGGCGCCGATCTGCCAGTGCTGCCCGCCGGCGTCGAGCGTTCCCTTGGGCCGGTTGGCGTTGGTCGCGACGATGGCGGTGCGCACGTCCTCGGCGCCGATGCCGGCGCGCGCCAGCGCGCCCGGATTGAGCTCGACGCGAACAGCCGGCAGCGAACTGCCGCCGACCGTCACCTGGCCGACGCCTTTGACCTGCGAAATCTTCTGCGCGAGTATCGTCGAACCGGCGTCGTACATCTGGCCGCGCGTCAGCGTGTCGGAGGTGAGCGAGAGAATCATGATCGGCGCGTCGGCCGGGTTGACCTTGCGGTAAGTCGGGTTGCTCGGCAGCCCGGTCGGCAGCAGGCTGCGCGCCGCATTGAGCGCAGCCTGCACGTCGCGCGCGGCGCCGTTGATGTCGCGGTTGAGGTCGAACTGCAGGGTGATGCGCGTCGAGCCGAGCGCGCTGCTCGAAGTGATCTCGGTCACCCCGGCGATGACGCCGAGCGAGCGCTCGAGCGGCGTCGCGACGGTCGAGGCCATGGTCTCGGGGCTGGCCCCGGGCAAGGAGGCCTGCACCGAAATGGTCGGGAAATCGACCTGCGGCAAGGGCGAGACCGGCAGCAAGGTGAACGCGATGCCACCGAACAGCGCGATGCCCAGGGTCAGCAGCGTCGTGGCGACCGGGCGATTGATGAAGAGCCCCGAGATGTGCATGCCTAGCCCGTCGTGTCTTGGTCGGCCGCCGGGTCGTGCGGATCGAAGCGGCTGTGCAGGCGGCGGTTGAAGCGCCGCGCCAGGCGATCGAAAGCGAGGTAGATCACCGGCGTCGTGAACAGCGTCAGCATCTGGCTGAAGATCAGCCCGCCGACCATCACCAGGCCGAGCGGATGGCGCAGTTCGGAACCGACGCCGCGCCCGAGCATCAGCGGCAGGGCGCCGAGCAGCGCGGCCATGGTGGTCATCAGGATCGGCCGGAAGCGCAGCAGGCAGGCTTCGAAGATCGCTTCGCGCGGCGCCTTGCCCTGCTCGCGTTCGGCGTCGAGGGCGAAGTCGATCATCATGATGGCGTTCTTCTTGACGATGCCGATCAGCAGGATGATGCCGATGATGGCGATCACGTCGAGCTCGGTGCGCGAGATGAGCAG
>CAIXAY010000456.1 GCA_903917505.1 uncultured beta proteobacterium
GCATATTCATGCTTTGAAAATCGAAACCAAAAACGCACCCCGACAACTTCCAACACTTTCTCTTACACTGACCCTTTCAACCCTTCAACCCACACCAAGCCCTGCCAGCGCTCAGGCTCACATCTGGATTAGAAAATACTGTGCGCGAGCAAAAGGCCGGTGCATTGAAAGCTCGGCGATGCAGCGCTACCATCAGCACTGTGACTGATCGTGCGGTTTTTGCGCGCAAGCGCAGCCGTTTTCGTGCGCCGGATCGGACCGGTGTTGAAAATATTCGGAGACCGTCGCGGAACGACAAATAATTCGCATAGAATAGTCTCGGGTCTTGGGGTTGTTTGCCCCGGGGCCAGTCGCCGGAACAGGGAAACCGAAAATAGGGTGTTGCCGATATGACGATCACTTCTTCACCAGCATGGCTCGCGCTCGACGCGCATTGCCGTTCCTTCAAAACGGCGCAGCTGCGCGATCTGTTCGCCGGCGATGCCGGTCGCGCGCAAGCGCTGAGCCTGTCCTTCGACGACATTCTCTACGACTTCTCCAAGCAGCGCCTTGGCGCCGAGACGCTGGGCCTGCTCGTCGCGCTGGCCAAGGAAGCGCGGCTGTCCGCAGCGATAGAGCGCATGTTCGCCGGCGAGCGCATCAACGTCAGCGAAGATCGCTCGGTGCTGCACGTCGCCCTGCGGCGCAGCCAGGGGCCGTTCCCGCGCAGCGATTTCGACGTCATGCCCGAGGTCATGGAAACGCGGCAGCGCATGGCCGAGTTCGCCGAACGCCTGCGTTCGGGCGAGTGCCTCGGCTATACCGGCCTGCCGATCCGCGACGTGGTCAATATCGGCATCGGCGGCTCCGACCTCGGACCGAAGATGATGTGCAGCGCCTTGCGCGCGATCAGCCATCCGACGCTGGCCATTCATTTCGTCTCCAACCTCGACGCCGCCCAGCTCGCGCCGCTGTTGCAGACGCTCGATCCGCGCACGACGCTGTTCGTCGTTGTCAGCAAGACGCTGTCGACGCAGGAGACCGCGGTCAACGCCAAGACGGCGCGCGACTGGCTGCTCGCCAACCTGCGCGACGACGCGGCGATCGCCTCGCACTTCGTCGCGGTGAGCGCCAACGTCGAGCGCGCGGCGCTGTTCGGCATCGCCGCCGACGCCGTTTTCCCGATCTGGGATTGGGTCGGCGGGCGCTATTCGCTGTGGTCGGCGGTCGGCCTCTCGCTGATGGTCGCCATCGGGCCGCAGGCCTTCGACGAAATGCTGCGCGGCGCCGAGCGCATGGACGAGCACTTCCGCAACACGCCTTTCGAGCGCAACCTGCCGGTGCTGATGGCGCTGATCGGCATCTGGAACACCGATTTCCTCGGCGCGACGACCAACGCCGTGCTGCCGTACAACGAGTCGCTCAAATATCTTCCCTCCTATCTGCAGCAGCTCGAGATGGAGAGCAACGGCAAGTCGGTGAACATGCAGGGCGAAGCGATGGACTGCCCGACCTGCCCGATCGTCTGGGGCGAACTCGGCAACAACGGGCAGCACGCTTTCTTCCAACTCCTGCATCAGGGCGGCCGGCTCATCCCCTGCGACTTCATCGCCGCCGTGCGCTCCGACTACCCGCTGCCGGAACATCAGGAAGCGCTGCTCTCCAACTGCTTCGCGCAGAGTGCCGCGCTGGCTTTCGGCCGCACCGCGGAGGAGGTGCGGGCGAGCCTGGCGAAGGCGCCGGGCAGCGCAGCGGAGCAGGCCGAACTGGCGGCGATCGTGCCGCAGCGGGTGTTCGCGGGCAACCAGCCGTCGTCGACCTTGCTGCTGTCCAGCCTCGAGCCGGCGACGCTCGGTTCGCTGATCGCGCTCTATGAGCACAAGGTTTTCGTGCAGGGCACGATCTGGGGCATCAACTCCTTCGACCAGTGGGGCGTCGAACTCGGCAAGGCGGTCGCGCAGAGCATTCTGCCGGCGTTCAAGGATACGCAGGTGGACAAGACGCTCGACGTGTCGACGCAGGCGCTGCTCGCCTTCTGCCGCCGCCATCTCTGATCGGCAACTCGGCCCGGAGGACATGCCGAGAAGCAATTTTCGCAGGCGTACCAGACAAAAACAACGAGGCATGACATGAACATCATCACGGCAGCGACCACGCCCTTCCCGGGGCAAAAACCGGGAACCTCCGGCTTGCGCAAGAAGGTCAAGGTATTCAGAGAGCCCGGCTACCTCGAGAATTTCGTCCAATCCATTTTCGACAATCTGCCGGAGCGGCAGGGCAAGACGCTGGTGCTCGGCGGCGACGGGCGTCACTTCAACGACGTGGCCATCCAGATCATCCTGCGCATGGCGGCGGCGGCCGGATTCGGCCGCGTGCTGGTCGGCCGGAACGGCATCCTGTCGACGCCGGCGGCGAGCGCGGTGATCAGGAAGCGCGGCGCTTTCGGCGGCATCATCCTGTCGGCGAGCCACAACCCGGGCGGGGCGGACGGCGATTTCGGCATCAAGTACAACCTCGGCAACGGCGGCCCCGCCAACGAAGGCTTTACCGACGCCGTCTTCAAGCGCACGCAGGAGATTTCCGCCTACCGCCAGGTCGCCGCGCCGGACATCGACCTTGCCCACATCGGCGAGACGCGGATCGGCGCGATGGCGGTCAGCGTCATCGACCCGGTCGCCGATTACGGCGAGCTGCTCGAGTCGCTGTTCGATTTCGAAGCCATCGGCAAGCTCCTGGCCAAGCCCGGGTTCCGCATGCGCTTCGACGCCATGCATGCGGTCAACGGGCCTTACGCGCACGCCATTCTCGAAGGCCGTCTCGGGGCGCCGCTGGGCACCGTAGTCAATGGCACGCCGCTGCCGGATTTCGGCGGCGGCCATCCCGATCCGAATCCGGTCTATGCCGCCGACCTCGTCGCCGCGCTCGCCGACCCGCGGAGCGGCCTGTCTTTCGGCGCGGCCTCGGACGGTGACGGTGACCGCAACATGATCGTCGGGCGCAATTTCATCGTCAGCCCGAGCGACAGCCTCGCGGTCCTCGCCGCCAACTATCAACTGATTCCGGCCTATGCCAAGGGCCTCGCCGGCGTCGCGCGTTCGATGCCGACGAGCTGCGCGGTCGATCGCGTCGCTGCCGAGCTCGGCATTGCCTGTTACGAGACGCCGACCGGCTGGAAGTATTTCGGCAATCTGCTCGACGCCGGCAAGGCGACGCTGTGCGGCGAGGAGAGCGCCGGCACCGGCTCGAATCACGTGCGCGAAAAAGACGGGCTGTGGGCCGTGCTTTACTGGCTCAACATCGTGGCCGTGCGTGAACAGCCGGTCGAACAGATCGTGCGCGAACACTGGCGGCGCTTCGGCCGCAACGTCTATGCGCGGCATGACTACGAGGGCCTCCCAACGGCGCAAGCCGAGACGATCTTCGCCGAGCTGCGGCAGAAGCTGCCGGCGCTCGCCGGAACGGCAGTGAGCGGATTGCGCATCAAGGCCGCCGACGATTTTTGCTATATCGATCCGGTCGACGGTTCGCGCAGCGAAAGGCAGGGCGTGCGGGTGCTGCTCGAAGACGGATCGCGCATCGTCTTCCGGATGTCCGGCACCGGCACCGAGGGCGCGACCGTGCGGCTCTATCTGGAGCGCTACGAGGCCGACCCGGCGCGCCACGAAATTCCGGCCTCCGAAGCGCTGGCATCGCTGGTGGCGCTCGCCGAAAAAGTCGCGCGTATCGCTGAAATTTCCGGAAGAAAGCTCCCGGATGTAATAAGCTGAGCGCTGGTGCAGCATTTTTTGCGCAAGCGTGGGAGAGGTTTTTTAGGAGCGTGCCATCATGTTAGAAAAAAGAACTTTTCAATTGCCCGGGCGAGCCGTCGCCCTGGTCCTTGCCGGCGGTCGCGGCAGCCGGCTGTATGAGCTGACCGACCGGCGCGCGAAACC
>CAIXAY010000457.1 GCA_903917505.1 uncultured beta proteobacterium
AGCAGCAGGTTGGCCGCCGAGACCAGCGGCGCGACCAGGCGCGGCCACCATTCATTGACGCCGAAAATCGCCCAGCCGGCCTGGAACAGCCAGATCATCAGCGGCGGCTTGTGGCTGTAGGGCGCGCCGTTCTTGATCGGCAGCACGAAGTCGCCGCGCAGCCACATTTCCCAGGCCACGCCGACGTAGCGCGTCTCGTCGATCGGCGTCAGCGGGCGCAGCAGAATCGCCACCGCGCTGAGCAGCGCCAGGATGACGAGCGCCAGCAGCAACATGCCGAAGCGCGAGCGCAAGACGTCCGCCAGTCTGCCGTTCATACGCTCTTGACGGATCCGGCGAAGGAACCGTCGCGCAGGGTGAGGATGCGGTCGGCGCGGGCGGCGAGTCCCGGGTCGTGGGTGACGACGACGAAACTCGTCTGGCGCGAGCGGTTGAGCGCCAGCATCAGTTCGAAGACGCCTTCGGCCGTTTGCCGGTCGAGGTTGCCGGTCGGCTCGTCGGCGAGCACGCAGGCCGGCTCGGTGACCAGGGCACGGGCGATCGCCGCGCGCTGGCGCTCGCCGCCGGAAAGTTCGGAGGGCGTGTGGTCGAGACGGTGCGAAAGACCCACTTCGCCGAGCACCGCCGCGGCGCGTTCCTCGGCTTCGGCCTTCGGCATGCGCCGGATGTAGAGCGGCATGGCGACGTTGTCGAGCGCGGTGAATTCCGGCAGCAGGTGATGGAACTGATAGACGAAGCCGAGATGGCGGTTGCGCATGACGCCGCGTTCGGCGTCGCTGATCGTCGCCAGGTCGCGCCCCATCAACTGGATCGTCCCGGCCGTCGCCGAATCGAGGCCGCCGAGCAGATGCAGCAGCGTGCTCTTGCCCGAACCGGACGCGCCGACCACGGCGACGCGCTCGCCGCGCACGATTTCCAGATCGACGCCGACCAGGACGGGCACTTCGGCACCTTCCCCTGTGCCCTGCCGATAAATCTTGGTCAGCCCCTGGCAGGCCAGCACGATCTGTTGTGGCTCACTCATAGCGCAGGGCCTCCGCCGGATTGACGCGCGAAGCGCGCCAGCTCGGATAGATGGTCGCCACCAGCGAAAGGACGAAGGACACGCCGGTGATGGTGATCACGTCGCGCCACTGCAATTCCGACGGCAGGTTGGAGATGTAATACACCTCCTTCGACATGAACTGCGTGCCGAGGATATGTTCGATGAAGGGCACGACGACATCGACGTTGAGCGCCAGCACCACGCCGCCGGCCACCCCGATGCCAAGGCCGATGAAGCCGATCAGCGCGCCCTGCACCATGAAGATGGCCATGACGCTGCCGGGGCTCGCGCCGAGCGTGCGCAGAATGGCGATGTCGGCCTGCTTGTCGGTGACCGCCATGACCAGCGTGGACACGATGTTGAACGCGGCCACCGCGACGATCAGCGAGAGGATGATGAACATCATGTTCTTCTCGATCTGCACGGCGCGGAAGAAATTGGCGTGGCTGCGCGACCAGTCGCTGATGAAGGCCGCCGTATCGAGACGGCTGGCCAGCTGGCGGGCGATCTGCGGCGCCTTGAACAGGTCTTCGAGTTTCAAGCGCACGCCGGAGACGCGGTCGTCCATGCGGTAGAGCCGCTGCGCGTCGGCCATGTCGATCAGCGCGAGTCCGCTGTCGTATTCGAACATGCCGACTTCGAAAATGCCGGTGACGGTGAAGGTTTTCAGGCGCGGGATGACGCCGGCCGGGGTAACGACGCCCTGCGGCGCAATGACCGTCACCTTGTCACCGACGAAGATGCCGAGCGCGCGCGCCAGTTCGCTGCCAAGGACGATGTTGAAGGCATCCGGCGCCAGCGAGTCAAGGCGCCCTTCCTTCATGTGCGTGCGGAAATCGGCGACCTTGTCTTCGAGCTCTGGAACGATGCCGCGCACGATGGCGCCGCGCACCGCCTGCCCGAAGGACAGCATGCCCTGCGCCTGCACGAACGGCGCCGCGCCGAGCACGCCCGGCTGCTGCGCCGACTGCTCGGCGACGTGCTGCCAGTCGGACATTTCGCCGTTGGCGCCGCTGATCTGGATGTGCGAGACGACCGCCAGAATGCGCCCCCGGAGCTCGGTCTGGAAACCGTTCATCACCGACAGGACGACGATCAGCGCCGCGACGCCGAGCGCGATGCCGAGCATCGAAATCAGCGAAATGAAGGAGATGAAGTGGTTGCGCCGCTTGGCCCGCGTATAACGCAGGCCGACCAGCAGTTCGTAGGGTAGCGCCATCAGCGGCTGGAACTCATGTCAATGTTGTATAGGGGCCGGTCTACGCGGCGAAGTCGCTATGCTACACTGTTCATGGGCATTCTTCCCCGCCGGAAAGGATGGTAAACAAAAATGCAAATAAATTTGCTGATCCCCGAGCTCCTCTGGCCCGAACCCGATGATAAGGACAGCTTCGCCGCCCTGTCCTGCCCTGCGCTGGAGACCTTGCTGGCGCGCAGCCAGCGCACGCGACGGCCGCCGCAATCGCTCGAAGCGACGCTTGCCGACACCTTCGGCCTGCCGGACGCAGCGCCGTATGCGGCCTTGCGCCTGCTCGGCGAGAGCGGTACGGCCGAGGCGGGAAGTTCCTGCTGGCTATGCTGTGATCCGGTGCATCTGCGCATTCATCAAGACGGCCTGATACTCGCCGACAGCGGCAGCTTCGGCATCGAGCTCGACGAAGCGCGCGCGCTGATCGAGGCATTGAACCGCCATCTTTCCGACGTCGGCCGTTTCTACCTGGCCAGCGCCGACCGCTGGTATCTGCGCCTCGCCGAGCACCTTCGCCTCGATCGCCTCGACGTGCCGCCGCTGTCAGCGGTCGCCGGGCGCCGTATCGACGGCCTGCTGCCGGCAACCGAGCACGCCAAGGGTTTGCGCAAGCTGCTCAACGAAGCGCAAATGCTGCTGCACGCGCACCCGATCAACGCCGAGCGCGAAGCGGGCGGCCGCCTGCCGATCAACAACCTCTGGCTGTGGGGCGCCGGAACGCTGCCGCCGCGCTACGCCAGCGATTTCGACGGCGTCTGGAGCACCAACCCGCTGGCGCTCGGCCTGGCACGCGGCGCCGGCGTGCCGACCCATGCGCTGCCCGCTGATGCAGCGACCCTGCTCGCCCATGCCGCCGCCGACACCCATCACCTGATCGTGCTCGAAGACCTGCTCGCTCCGGTGCAGTATGAAGACGGCAAGGCCTACGCGGAGGCGCTCAATGGTCTTGAGCAACGCTGGTTCGCGCCGCTCGCTTCGGCGCTCGCCGCCGGGAAGATCGCGCAACTGCGCATCGAAGCCTCGACCGCTTACGCCACGCTGGCCTGGCAGAGCACGCGCGGCGACCAGTGGAAGCTGTGGCGCCGGCCGCAGTCGCTTGCCGCGCTGGCACACGCGCTGGCGCAGGCATGAGCTTTTGAAATCAACTGCGAACCACCAGGACACCAAGGGTGCCAAGAAAAGACGGGTATTCGTGGTTGGCAGTTGATCGCTGAAGTCGATGTCGCGTTGCAACAAGCCGATTGCCGTGCCTCGCTTGCATGAGAAATGGCGAGCGGCTCGGTTCGACCGAAACGGCCGGAGACTTTTCTCCAGAAGCCGCCGTTCATGTCGAGGCTAGCTCCAAACCGATCATTCACTGAATGGTGCCCGCATTTCGAAATGCGTGCTCCCGACCCACAGAAATGTCTGAAGGCCTTGGTTTGAGGACTTGGCGCAAATGCAACTGACAAGACCCCTCGTTGGGAGAATATCGAGCGCTGACGTCGCGGCATTCCCGAGCCCGAAACGTACGGCTTACGCCTACTTCTCGTCGAAGGACCAGGTCGAGCTGGGGGCCGGCGTGTGCGAGATCCCGGTCGGCAGCAGCAACCAGATGCACACTCACGACAGTCACGATGAAGTAATTTACGTCCTCGCCGGACGGGTAAAATTCGTCTTCCCTGAAGAGAGCGTCGTCCTCGAGCCCTTCGAGGCCGTCTATATTCCGAAGGGCCTCGCGCACCAGATCTTCAATGCCGGCGAGCAGGTGGCCTGGCACACCTTCACTTTTACGAGCTCGGTTCCTGTCGACAACATCGTCAAGATGTACAGGAAAGACGATTGATTCCGGGCTGCTCTATGCAACAAATGTGCAAGCAAGAGGGCGCCGGGCGGCCAAGAACGCACGCAACGATGCGCAGTAGAACAAGGAAAATTCGCCCGTATCGTCGCTGCGCGCGTGGGCAGTATTTTCTAATCCAGATGTGAGCCTGAGCGCTGGCAGGGCTTGGTGTGGGTTGAAGGGTTGAAAGGGTCAGTGTAAGAGAAAGTGTTGGAAGTTGTCGGGGTGCGTTTTTGGTTTCGATTTTCAAAGCATGAATATGC
>CAIXAY010000458.1 GCA_903917505.1 uncultured beta proteobacterium
GGAACATCTGGTGCACCGAGCAGTGGCCTTTCCAGAGCAGCAGTTTCGCCTTGCGAATTTGCTCGGGCGTGAGGCCACCCATTTCCAGGTCGGGATCCCAGACCCGCATCTCGTCGAGCGGAATGCCCATCTTGTAGCCGGTCCAGCGGCCCAGATGCTGGTCCGGAAAGAAGAGTATCTTTTCGCGCTGCTTGAATGCCCATTCGGCAATCGCGCCGGCGTTCGACGAGGTGCAGACGATGCCGCCGTGTTCGCCGCAAAACGCCTTGAGGTCGGCGGCGGAATTGATGTAGGTCACCGGCGTGACAACTTCGTCGGCCGCGAGCACTTCATTGAGTTCGCGCCAGCAGCGTTCGACCTTGGCCAGGTTGGCCATGTCGGCCATGGAGCAGCCGGCGCCGAGGTCGGGCAGGATGGCTTTCTGCTCGGGCTTGGACATGAAGTCGGCGACCTCGGCCATGAAGTGCACGCCGCAGAAGACGATGTACTCGGCGTCGGTCTGCGACGCCAGGCGAGACAGTTTGAGCGAGTCGCCGGTCAGGTCGGCGTATTGGTATACGTCGGCGCGCTGGTAATGGTGGCAGAGCAGCACGGCTTTCTTGCCGAGCCGCGCGCGC
This sequence comes from uncultured beta proteobacterium, assembly GCA_903917505.1. The sequence goes on from CAIXAY010000458.1 coordinate 618, forward strand.
GCCGCGCGAATGCGCTCGTGGCAGTCGTCATCTTGCAACTGGTTGAAGGAATCGAAATTGATGCTTGTGCTTTGCATGGGGCTTGACTCGAAGTATTGCGACGGTTGCCGGCTCCATAAGCCAGACCGTGGCAAGGATAAATGGTTTCAGTGGCGTGCGTTCAATGGCATCTTCAACTCTGCCAGGGCAGGCCGGCGTGGCGCCAGCCGCCAATCTTGCCGCGCTGTTCGCTGGCGTCCTTGTCGCCCTCGAATCCCTCGAGCACGTTGTAGCACTCGCTGTAACCGGCCTGGCTGGCGACGCTGGCGGCATTGTGCGAACGCGCCCCGCTGCGGCAGATGAACATGACCAGCGCTTCCGGATCGACCTGCTGCTTCAGTTGCGCCAGAAAATGCGCGTTGGGCTGGTTGCCGGGGTAGGTCGCCCACTCGATTTCCCTGGCTCCCGGGATGCGGCCCACCCAGTCCCACTCGGCACGCGTGCGCACATCGACGAGCTGGGCGCCGGGCGCCAGTTTCCAGATCTCGTAAGCCTCCTGCGGCGTCACCGCGCCGGCATAGGGCAAGCCGAATTCAGCGGCTCGCGTCCGCGCGAGGTCAAGAAGGTCGCTCAGTTTTCCCATCGGAATTGGATTGTCCCAGTCATCACCAATATCAGTATAAGATACTTGTGCTTCGTCTGCTCTTTCGGTCCCGCAGCAGAGAATGCACCACCGCGGCGCATTTTTTCAACACAAAGCACCATTTAAGTGCGAAAAAATCAGAAGTCGGCTCTAAAATACCTTATGGCACAATAACAAGTTCGCGCTGGCGCTGTTGGCATGCTTTCTGCTATTTATCCGAGGTCAATTTTTAATACTCGCCGGAAAATCCGGCACCCGTGAGGAGATTTTGCATATGGGAAGCCCGCAAGACGTTATCAAGATGGTCAAGGAAAACGAAGTCAAATTTGTTGACTTCCGTTTCACCGATACTCGTGGCAAAGAGCAGCACGTTACCGTGCCGGTCAGCGCATTCAGCGAAGACAAGTTCGAAAACGGCCATGCTTTCGACGGCTCCTCGATTGCCGGCTGGAAAGGCATCCAGGCCTCGGACATGCAGTTGATGCCCGATGCATCGACCGCCTATATCGATCCCTTCTTCGACGAAACGACCATCGTGCTCACCTGCGACGTCGTCGAACCGGACACCGGCAACGGCTATGATCGCGACCCGCGTTCGATCGCCAAGCGCGGCGAAGCCTATCTGAAGAGCACGGGCATCGGCGATTCCGCCTATTTTGGTCCGGAACCCGAATTTTTCGTTTTTGATTCCGTCGAATGGCATCTCGACATGTCCGGCGCGTCTTCGAAAGTGTTCTCGCAGGAAGCGGCCTGGACCTCGGGCGAGAAGAGCGAAGGCGGCGGCGGCTCAGGTCACCGTCCGACCGTCAA
>CAIXAY010000459.1 GCA_903917505.1 uncultured beta proteobacterium
CCCCGCCCGACGGGTTCTCGGACTATCCGCTGAAGCAGCGCGACCTCGCCAGGCTCGGCTACCGCCTCGCCGCCTCCGCCGGCACTGCCTTCACCGCCATGTACAAGGCGATCCGCCAGTCCTACGCGTGCCTCGCCCGCGACGAAATCGATCCGTTCCTCGGCCGCGGCGGCGCCGAGGCGGAAATGAAAGCCGCACAGAAGACGAGCGGGCTCGACCGCCTGCTGGAGATCGAACGGCGGACGATGAAGGGGGCGTGATAGCAAGAGCGGTCAGGATTGAAACGTCATTGCGAGGCCGCACGGCGGCCGAAGCAATCCATGAGCCGCAACAAGAAAGCTGGATCGCTTCGGCGCCTTCGGCCCCTCGCGATGACGGGGGCGGTTTCATCCAGGGCGGGTCGGCCGCCCAAGGCCGGTGCCTAACTCGCAATGACGCGAGGCACTTTCATCCGCCCTCGCGCATCACCCGCGCCGCCTGCATCGCCGAGGCGACGATCGACTGATAGCCGGTGCAGCGGCACAGATTGCCGGAAATCGCCTCGCGCACCTGCGCTTCGGTCGGATGATCGTTGCCGGCGAGCAGCTCGGTCAGGGTCATCAGCATGCCGGGCGTGCAGAAGCCGCACTGCAGGCCGTGATTGTCCTGGAACGCCTGCTGAAGCGTGTTGAGCCCGCCGTCGGCCGCCAGCCCTTCGACCGTGGTCACCTCCCGGCCGGCTGCCTGCACGGCCAGCATCAGGCAGGAGCGCGCCGACAGCCCGTCGACCAGCACGGTGCAGGCCCCGCAAATGCCGTGCTCGCAGCCCAGATGCGTGCCGGTCAGATCGATGTGGTGGCGCAGGAAATCGGCGAGCGTCGTGCGCGTTTCGACCTCGCGCTCGTAATCGCGGCCATTGACCCGCAGCCGGATACGCCGCGTATCGCTCATGCGGCCTGCCTCCGGCCAGTCCGCTCGAACGCGCGCGCCAGCGCCCGCGCGGTCAATACGCCGGCGAGATGCTTGCGGTAGGCGCCCGACACGAACGCATCATCGGCCGCGTCGAGCGCTTTTGCCTGCGCCGCCGCGGCGCCGAACAGGTCGCGCGACGGCGTTTCGCCGACCAGGAGCTTTTCCGCTGCCACCAAGCGCGCCGGCGCCGGGCCGAGACCGGATACGCACAGCGCCGCCCGCGTAATCGTGCCGTTCGGCGCCAGCGTGACCAGGCAGGCGACCGCCGCGATGGCGAAGTCGCCGCGCCGGCGCGCAAACTCCTCGAACGCAAAGCCATGGTCGGCCGGCCATGCCGCGAGTTCGACGCCGGTCAGGATCTCCCCCGGCGCCAGCGCATTGGTCATGATGCCGTCGACCCAGTCGGCGATGGCGATCCGCCGCTGCCCTTCGCGGCTTTCGACCTCGAGCACGCCGTCGTGCAGCGCGGCCATGTTGACAAGCTCGGCCGACGGATCGAGATGGCACAGCGAGCCGCCCAAAGTCCCGCGGTTGCGGGTCTGACGATGCCCGACATGCGCCAGGGCTTCCTGCATGATCGGAAAACGCTTGGCGACGTCGGCCGAAAACTCCAGATCGCGCTGGCGCGTCATCGCTCCGAAACGACCCGTTCGGTCGCCGACCGCGATATAGGACAGCGCCGCAATGCGATTGAGATCGATGAGGTGATCGGGCGCGGCGACGCGGAAATTCAGCATCGGCATCAGTGACTGCCCGCCCGCCAGCACCAGCGCGTTATCGAACCGGCCAAGCAGTTCGGTTGCTTCGGCAACACTGGTCGGGTCGTGATAGACGAACGGCGGCGGCTTCATCCTGTGGCGTTCTCCCCCAACGGACCTTCTTGGTTTCACGGTCCGAAAAGCTCGCCATCGCGTCGCGACGGC
>CAIXAY010000460.1 GCA_903917505.1 uncultured beta proteobacterium
GCTGGATCGTCGTGGCACAGACGGTTTCCTACCTGGCCGGCGCGGTCAGCTGGATCTTCGCCGAACGCGCCGGCTTTGCCGCCTACTCGCGCTACATGCTGCATTTCGCGCGCCAGAACCGCTACCAGACCGCGCTGCTCGGCGATAGCGACGCGCGCGAAGCGTGCGAGCCTTTCCTCACCAGCGAAACCTTCCACGTCTGTTTCGAACTCATCTTCACGCTGCAGTATCACCTGCGCCTTTTCTTCCAGCTGCTGTTCAACTCGCTGGTTCTCGGCGTGGCCATCGACGCCGGCCTGCCGGCCGCGTTCGCCGCCGCTTTCGTCATCCTCACGACGCTGCAGTGGTTCCTGCGCAAGCGCCTGGCCGCCGCTTATCTCGACAACCAGCGCATGACCAACCGCATGACGGCGCGCACCTACAACGCCTGGGACAATGTCTTTTCCGGCAACCACTACAACTTCCGCATCTGGCACCGCGATTTCCGGCAGCGGATCGCGGCGGCGCTCGCCGCGCAAGTCCGCGCCATTCTCCTGCGCGAAGGCTGGAGCGCCGTCAGCGGCCTGATCGCGCTGGTTCTGGTGTTATCGACCACGGCCTGGATCGCGCTGCACGATGTCGGCGACACGGCGCTGCTGATCGCGCTTGCCGCCACCCTGCCCCGGCAGATCGAAATGACGCTCGACATGCACGAGTTGACCGTCGGCTTCACCGACCTCGTGGCCGTATGGGCGCGCATCAAGGGCGTCTGCGCCCACCTGCACCCCCTGCCTGCGGCCGGCTTTGCCGAGCGCATCGGTTTTGGCCGCATCGTGCTCAGCGAAGGCGGCAAGGATTGCGAATGCGCTTCGCTGGCCGCAGCCCTCGCCCACGCGCTGGCGACACCGACCGGCCTGGTCACGCTGCGCGGCGGCAACGGCAGCGGCAAATCGACGCTGCTCGCCGCACTCAAGGCCAAGTTGCGCGGCGGCGCTTATTACTGGCCGACGCAGGACCGGCTGGCGTTTGCCTTCAATGGCGAAGCGTCGGCGGCGCCGGACGACGAAGGCGATAGCGAAGAGGAAAGCGACGAGCCGCCGGGCTATTCGTCGGGCGAGCGGCAACTGCAGGCGCTGCGCGAAATTGTCGCCAATACCGCCTATCCGGCTTACCTGCTCGACGAATGGGACGCCAATCTCGACGCCGCCAACCGGCAACAGGCGCTGGCGCTGGTCGAGGAACTCGCGCGCCGGGCACGGGTCATTGAAGTATCCCATCGTGATCGGACCTAAGGCCGTGATGCTCAACTTCCCGCGCCTTGTCGCCGGTCTTGCCCTGGTCCTGTCGTGCGCGGTTTTTGCCGCCGAGCCGGAAGTGGTGGTCGGCGTCGAGAAAGCGGGCGAAACCTTTCTCGTCGATGCCAGCGTCGACCTGCCGGTACCGGTGCGCATGGCCTGGGAGGTGCTGACCGATTTCGACGCCATGGCGAGCATCCTGAGCAATCTGCAATCGAGCCGTATCGTGCGCCGCGCCGGCAACACCCTGTTCGTGATGCAGGAAGGCGTCGCCAAGTTCGGAATCTTCTCCTACTCGTTCAACTCGATGCGCGAAATCCGGCTCGAGCCGATGCAGCGCATCATCGCCCGGCAGCTCACCGGAACGGCCAGCGGATTCCAGAGCGAGACCGCGCTCAGCGACAGCGGCCACGGCACCCTCGTGCACTACCATGCCGAGATCACGCCCGGCTCGGCCATCGCGCGCATGTTCGGCGGCCCGTTCATCCGCCACGAGGTCGAGGAGCAATTGCGCGCGATGGCCGCCGAAACGGCACGGCGGGAGGGGCTGTAGCCGCCCTCTCCGCCGCCCGCACCCGCGCATCAGCCAGCGCCGGAAGCGCCGGCGGAACGACTGGCTGAGGCGCGCGGGATCGCCATTTCCCCCAACGATTGATGCAGCAGGATCATCGGCGAATTGACGCCCTGGCAATGACGCCGCCTGCCGATCTGGCGAAAGCCCATGCGGCGCTCGTAATAGCGCGCGTGGCGCGGATTGACCTCGATCACCGCATCGCTCGCCGCTAAAATGTCCTTGGCATAATGGAGGGCGCACTTGAAGAGAGTGGCCAGCAAGTCCGGCGAACTGAAATCCGGATCCACGGCCAGCCCGGACACTTCACAGAGGACCCGGCCCGGCCGGCGCAGATTGGCCAGTTCGGCGGCGTACAAGCGGTCAACCCACAGACCGTTCGGTGAATCGCGGCCCAGCGTCAGCGTCGCAACAACGTCATCGAAGTCCCAGGCCGCCAGCATCAGCCGGTTGGCATCGTAGGGCAGCGGCCTGACCGATTCGCTGACACAGCCGCGCCAGGCGTACATGCGCCGCAGCAGCATGTTGACCGCGCCGCGCTGGTGCGGCGTTCGTGCCGGCCGGATGTCGTAGCCGCGCCGGCGCAGCAGACGGCCCCAGAATGGCCGCAGCGACGGAAACAGCGAAGCAGCGGCATCGATCGGCGGCCGGGGCGGTGCTGCTGCTTCGGCGCGCGCGACGATGCCGGCCTTGCCGTCAGCGAAGCTCGCGGCGGCTGGCCTGGCGCTCATGCCGACGCCGCGCTGAGCGTGATGAAAGGCTCGACGACCGCCCTGGCCTGGCCGGGCTGGGCAGGGGACTTGCCGTTGATCACGCTGATTTCGCCGTTTAGCTCGCCGCCCTCTTCGACGACCAGCTTGCCGAAGCGGATCGTGCCGCTGACCCGCCCGGTCGAGTGGATGACGAGTTGCGAACGCGCCGTCAGTTCGCCTTCGAAGGTGCCGCGAATTTCCGCGATATCGATGCTGACCTTGCCGGCGAAAGAACCTTTTTCGGCAATCCGCAGCAGCCGGCTGTCCATCGTCGCTTCGACCCGGCCTTCGACCACCAGGGTGTCGCAGTCGAGGATCTCGGCCCCCTTGAGCTTGACGTCGGGACCGACGATCAGGCGCGCGCCGGTCACGTTGTCGCCGGCCGAGGACTGCGGTTCGCTGGTCTTCGCTGCGGCAACCGGCGCGGCAGCGCTTGCCGGTCCGGCCGCCGCGGCAGCCGCCAAGGACTGTGCGCTCGCCGTTCGGGTCGCCGCCGCACTCCGGTCCTGCCCCGGCGGGATGCCGGAATTGAGCACGGGGACAGCTTCACGGCGGGCATTCGCATCGTTGCGAGCAAAGACATCGGGCTTGTTGAACATGGGATTTCCTTCGCGTTGGGTTGGGGAATGGCCTTGCCCCTCAGCGGAATCCATGCCAGAAAATATTGTGGCGTCGAAACAAGCTACTGGACATTGTCCTTGAGTTTTTGATCGAAGCTGCAGGGCAAATCTGTCGGGGAAAACCGACAGATATTTGCCGCGTTCCCGAAAACACCCGGAAATACAAGCGAAAATCCTGTCGTGCGCCGGCGACATGATTCCAGGCGGTTGAATTCAAGCGCTTAATTTATGCACTTGGCGCGAGCTGCGGGCGGTGTGTGCGACCGCGGCAAGGCGCGCGTGGCGCCGCTGATCTACACTGTTGTCCTCTCCGAAAGGACCGCGCACTTGATTCGACTATCGTTCCGCCAGAGCATGCTGGCCGGATTCATGCTGATCGCATTGTTGCTGAGTTGGGCCGCGGTGCGCAGCTGGCTCGTTCTCGAGCAGTTTGTCGTCGACAGCCGGCAAGGCAGCGAACAGGCGCTGCAACTCACGACTTCGATCCAGGAACTCGCCGAGCGCAGCGTCGATCTCGAACGCAGCGCGCGCCAATTCGTGATCCTCAAGGATGCCGCGCTGCTGGCGCGCTTTGACGAGAATGTCGCGCATTCGCTGGCCGCGGCGAATCGCCTCGAGTCGGTGGCCGGCGAGTCACTCGGGCAGTTGCCGGGCAGCTGGCGCGCGGCGCTGCAAGAGCTGAGTCTGGCGCTGCACCAGCGCGCGCCGCGCAGCGATCTGCAGCCGTTTCTGACCCGGCTCGCCGAACTCAACACGGCGCTCGAACATAGCGGCCGCCAGTGGATCGCCGCGCAACAGGCGAGCATGCTCAGCGGACTCGAGCGCAACCGCGAGCAGCTCGCCCGGCTGGTGGCGCTGGCCGTCGCCGGCGCCTTCCTCGTCGCACTGGCGATGAACTGGTGGCTGTCACGCCCGATCAAGATGCTGGATGACGCCATAGCGCGCCTCGGCGAGAGCCATTTCGACGAAGCGGTGATCGTCGGCGGCCCGACCGACCTGCGCGAGATTGGACGCCGCCTCGACTGGCTGCGGCGCCGCCTCGGCGAACTCGAGGCTGAACGCGAACGGGCGCTGCGCCACGTGTCGCATGAACTGAAGACGCCGCTGACGGCGTTGCGCGAAGGCATCGCGCTGCTCCGCGACGAGGTGGCGGGTGCGCTGGCCGGCGCGCAAGGCGAGGTCGTCGATATCCTGCAGCACAATGTCATGACCCTGCAGGGCCACATCGAAAGCCTGCTGCGGCTTAACGCGGCCGCCTTCGAGGCGCGCCGTCTGCATTACGGGCCGCTCTCCTTGCGCCAATTGCTCGCTGATCTTGTGCAAGCCCATGATTTGCAGATTCAGGCGCGACGCTTGACGGTGCAGTGCGCCGCCCCGGCCGCAAGCTGCGTCGTCGATGCAGAAAAGCTGCGAGTCGCCATCGACAATCTGCTGTCCAACGCCATCGATTTCAGCCCGCATGCCGCGACCATAGGGTTGATTGCAGAAATCGTCGGCAAGACCTTGCGCGTCGCTTGCATCGACCAAGGGCCGGGCGTCGCCGCGGAGGATGCCGAACGCATCTTCGAGCCCTTCGTCCAGGGTCCGCGCCCCGCGCCGATGCCGCGCCAGGGTAGCGGCGTCGGTCTGTCGATCGTGCGCGAACTGGTGACAGCGATGGGCGGGCGGGTGTGGCTGGCGACCGGCGCGCGCGATGCGCGCGGCGCGAACTTCGTGATCGAGATACCTTGTGAAGCTTAGACCCTTGCCATTGAACAATGAATCGATGCCGGCGCGCCGCCGCCGGCAGCTGGCGGCGGCTTTGCTGGTCGCCCTGCTCGGTGCTTGCGTCAGCCCGCCGCCTGCTCCGGAACCGGAAGCGGCGCCGGAAACGCCAAACAATTCGGCCAAGGCCATCGCGCCGGACGAGACGGCGATGGTGCCGCTGCTGCGCTACGGCCAGGCGCTGCAGCGCATGTCGGCAGCGGAGCTGGCGCGCGAACGCGCCTTGCTGGCCGCCACCGCACCGACACCGGCCTCCCATGTCCGCCTGGCGCTGCTGCTCGGGCAGGCGCGCGGCGCGCCCGACCTGTCGCGGGCGCTGGCCCTGCTCGACGGCGTGCTGAAATCGCGCGAGCCCGCGGCGCTGAGCCTGCAGCCGCTGGCCAGGACGCTGGCCGGCAATTACCAGGAGCGGCTGAAACTGCAGATGCAGATCGAAAAACTTTCGCAACAGTTGAACGACAGCCAGCTGCGCAACGCCGAACTGCAGGAGACCATCGATGCCCTCGCGGCGATCGAGCGCTCGCTGCCGGTGCGCCCGCCCGCCATTGAAACCCTGCCCGGGAGCCCGCGATGAACCCGGCAAGCGAAGCCCGCGCCAGCCCTTCGGCGGCGCACGTCCTGATCATCGACGATGATCGCGACCTCTTGCGCCTGCTCACCCTGCGTCTGCAGGCCTGGGGCTTGAGCGTGGCGACCGCGACCTCGGCCGAAGAAGGCCTGGCGCGCATCGCCGTCGAGCCGCCGCAACTGGTGCTCAGCGACATCCGCCTGCCGGGCAAGGACGGCCTCGCGCTGTTCGAGGAAATCCGCGCCACCCGGCCGGCCCTGCCGGTGATCCTGCTGACCGCGCACGGGACCATACCCGACGCGGTGCAGGCCATGTCGCGCGGCGTCTTCAGCTACCCGACCAAGCCGTTCGACAGCAAGGTGCTGTTCGACAAGATCCAGCAGGCGCTGCAGATCTCGCCGCCCGGCGGCGCGCGCGCAGCGGATCACGGCGAAGCCTGGCGCGCCGGCATCATCTATCGCAGCAGCTGCATGGCCGAATTGATGGACGAAGTGCGGGCCGTCGCCGCATCGGACGCCAGCGTCCTGATCCGCGGCGACAGCGGCACCGGCAAGGAGGTCATCGCCCGCGCCATCCACCGTGCCAGCGCGCGCAGCAAGGCGCCTTTCGTGGCGATCAACTGCGGCGCCATTCCCGAGCAGCTGCTCGAATCGGA
>CAIXAY010000461.1 GCA_903917505.1 uncultured beta proteobacterium
ACACCGGAATCGCGCCGGTCATGATGATCGCATGCAGCACCGACTTGTGGCAGTTGCGGTCGACGACGACGATGTCGCCGGGCGCGACGGTCGAGTGCCAGACGATCTTGTTCGAGGTGGAAGTGCCGTTGGTGACGAAGAACAGGTGGTCGGCGTTGAAGATGCGCGCGGCATTGCGCTCGGACGCGGCGACCGGGCCGGTGTGGTCGAGCAGCTGGCCGAGTTCTTCCACCGCGTTGCAGACGTCGGCGCGCAGCATGTTCTCGCCGAAGAACTGGTGGAACATCTGGCCGACCGGGCTTTTCAGGAAAGCGACGCCGCCCGAGTGCCCGGGGCAGTGCCAGGAGTAGGAACCGTCGGCCGCGTAATGGGTGAGCGCGCGGAAGAAGGGCGGCGGCACGCTCTTGAGATAGGTTCTCGCCTCGCGCACGACATAGCGGCCGATGAACTCGGGCGTGTCCTCGAACATGTGGATGAAGCCGTGCAGCTCACGCAGCACGTCGTTCGGGATGTGCCGCGAGGTGCGCGTCTCGCCGTATAGGAAGATCGGAATGTCCTCGTTGCGGCAGCGAATTTCCATGACGAAGGCGCGCAGGTTGGCAACCGTCTTCTCGGCTTCGCCGGCGCCGAACTCCTCGTCGTCGATCGACAAGATGAAGGCCGAAGCGCGGCTCTGCTGCTGCGCAAAGGAGGTCAGGTCGCCATAGCTGGTGACGCCCAGCACCTCGAAACCCTCGGTCTCGATGGCCTCGGCCAGCGCGCGGATGCCCAGGCCGGAGGCGTTTTCCGAGCGGAAATCCTCGTCGATGATGATGACCGGAAAATGGAAGTGCATGGCTGCTCCTGAAAACGCTGCAAACCGCGTCGAAAACGCCTAGATTTTTGGAAGGGTCACGCCGACCTGCCCTTGATACTTGCCGTTCCTGTCCTTGTACGAGGTCTCGCACTCTTCGTCGGATTCGAAGAATAGCACCTGCGCGATGCCTTCATTGGCGTAGATCTTGGCCGGCAGCGGCGTCGTATTCGAGAACTCGAGCGTCACGTAACCCTCCCATTCGGGTTCGAAAGGCGTGACGTTCACGATGATGCCGCAGCGCGCGTAGGTGCTCTTGCCGAGGCAGACGGTCAGCACCTTGCGCGGAATTCGGAAGTACTCGACGGTGCGCGCCAGCGCGAAGGAGTTCGGCGGGATGATGCAAAAATCGGCGATCACTTCGACGAATGAATTCGGATCGAAATTCTTCGGGTCGACGATGGTCGAGTTGATGTTGGTAAACAGCTTGAATTCGTTCGAGCAGCGGATATCGTAGCCATAGCTCGAGGTGCCGTAGGAAACGATCTTCCGGCCGTCGATCTCGCGCACCTGGTCGGCCTCGAAGGGCTCGATCATGCCGTGCTCCTTCGCCATGCGGCGGATCCACTTGTCGGACTTGATGGACATCGCTGACACCCCGGAAACCTGATTGAGGCGGTATTTTACGGTTTCCGGGGAGTTGTGGGGAAATGAAACGGAGCCACCGTAAAACCCGCCGCCAAGGCCGCCTAAGACGCCTGGATTCCGGCTTTCCCCGGAGTGACGAATCAGGCTATCGCACCCATCCGGGCCGAGCGAGCGCAGGCGAGACAAGGCGCAAAGCGCCGCCGCATAGCAGCGCTATGCAAGGCGTTTTGCAACGCCGTATCGCCAAGCGCAGCCGGCCCCAAGCCGGCTCTAGGTGTTCTGGACGACGATGTTCGGAAACTTGGCGCTCATGTCCTTGGCGCGTTCGGCGACCTTCACCGCGATGCGCCGGGCGATCGTCCGGTAGATGTCGGCGGCGCGCGAATCCGGCGCGCCGACGACGGTCGGCTTGCCCGCATCGGCCATTTCGCGAATGGCCAGCTCCAGGGGCAGCGCGCCGAGCAGTTCGACGTCATAGTCGGCGCACATCTTCTCGCCGCCGCCGTGGCCGAAGATATGCTCCTCGTTGCCGCACTTCGAGCAGATGTGGATACTCATGTTCTCGACCAGCCCGAGGATCGGGATGCCGACCTTGTCGAACATCTTCAGCCCCTTGCGCGCGTCGATCAGCGCGATGTCCTGCGGCGTCGTGACGATGACCGCGCCGGTGACCGGCACCTTCTGCGCCAGCGTCAATTGCGTGTCGCCGGTGCCCGGCGGCATGTCGACGATCAGGTAGTCGACGTCCTTCCAGTTGGTCTGGTTGAGCAACTGCTCGAGCGCCTGGGTGACCATCGGGCCGCGCCAGACCATCGGCGAATCGACGTCGATCATGAAACCGATCGACATCGTCTGCAGCCCGTAGGCTTTCAGCGGTTCCATCGACGTGCCGTCTGCGGACTCGGGCTGGCGGCCGCCGAGGCCCAGCATCTGCGGGATCGACGGGCCGTAGATGTCGGCGTCGAGCAGACCCACCGTCGCGCCTTCCTGGGCGAGGGCCAGCGCGAGGTTAACAGCCGTCGTGCTCTTGCCGACGCCGCCCTTGCCGGAGGCTATGGCGATGATGTTCTTGACGCCCTTGAGCGGTTTCAGGTTGCGCTGCACGGCGTGCGGCACGATGCTGACCGTCACCTTGGCGTCCACGCTGACCACCCCGGGAATCGCCGCGATCGCCGCGCCGACCTCGGCGCGAATCGAGGCGATCTGCGTCTTTGCCGGATAGCCGAGCTCGATGGTCAGCGACACCTTGCCGTCATCGACCGCGATGTTTTTCGCCGAACGCGTCGAAACGTAGTCCTTCTGCGTGTTGGGGTCGATCAGATTTTTCAGCGCCGCCTGTACGGCGTCAATCGTTACAGCCATCGTCCACTCCTAGTTTGGATACCCGAGCAATTTTGTCGAGTTTACCCGAAAACGCACGTTTTAGCGAAGGTAAGAAAACGTGCGGGGCTGCATTTTGCTAGAATGCAGGGCTTGCCGCAAGCGGCCCAATCGACGCCGGAGCGGATTTCCTGATCGCAGCCCATGACTCGCAAAATCCTCGTTACCTCAGCGCTGCCCTATGCCAACGGGTCCATCCACCTCGGCCACCTGGTCGAATACATCCAAACCGATATCTGGGTGCGCTTCCAGAAGATGCAGCCGCGGGAGAAAGTCGCCGAATGCTGGTACGTCTGCGCCGACGACACGCACGGCACGCCGATCATGCTGCGCGCGGAAAAAGACGGGCTGACCCCGGAAGCGCTGATCGCCCGAGTGCACGGCGAACATGCGCGCGACTTCGCCGGTTTCCATGTCGCATTCGACAATTTCTACACGACCCATTCGCCCGAGACGCAGGACTGCGCCAACGAAATCTATGCACGCCTCAAGGCCGCCGGGCTGATCGAGGTGCGCACCATCGAGCAGTACTACGACCCGGCGAAGCAGATGTTCCTGCCCGACCGCTTCATCAAGGGCGAGTGCCCGAAGTGCGGCGCCAAGGACCAGTACGGCGACAACTGCGAGGTCTGCGGCGCGGCCTACACGCCGAACGAATTGATCAACCCCTATTCGGCGGTGTCCGGCGCCAAGCCCGAACTGCGCAACTCCGACCATTATTTCTTCAAGCTCTCCGACCCGCGCTGCCAGAGCTTCCTGCGCCGCTGGACGCGCGAGCCCGGCCGCCTGCAGGCGGAAGCGGCGAACAAGATGCAGGAGTGGCTGGGATTCAACGAAGATGCGGATGAAAGCGACCAGAACAAGCTGACCGACTGGGACATTTCGCGCGACGCGCCCTATTTCGGTTTCGAAATGCCCGACGCGCCGGGCAAATACTTCTACGTCTGGCTCGACGCGCCGATCGGCTACATGGGCTCGTTCAAGAATCTGTGCGCGCGCCAAGGCATGGACTTCGACGCCTACTGGAAGCCCGATTCGAAAACCGAGCTCTATCATTTCATCGGCAAGGACATCCTCTATTTCCACGCGCTGTTCTGGCCGGCCGAGCTCGAGCACGCCGGCTATCGCACGCCGACCAGCGTCTTCGCGCACGGCTTCCTGACCGTCGACGGATCGAAGATGTCGAAATCGCGCGGCACCTTCATCACCGCCGAGAGCTATCTGCACGAGGGCCTCAATCCC
>CAIXAY010000462.1 GCA_903917505.1 uncultured beta proteobacterium
CGAACATGCGCTGGCCACCCAAGCCGCAGCGCACGATCCGGTGCTTGCCGCTTTCATCGAGGAGTGCAAGCGCGGTGGCGTCGCCGAAGCCGACATGGCGACGATGGAAAAGAAGGGCATGCCGACCGGCCTCTTCGTCGTGCATCCGCTCAATGGCGAGAAGCTGCCGGTATGGGTGGCCAATTATGTGTTGATGGGCTACGGCGAAGGCGCGGTGATGGCCGTGCCGGCACACGATGAGCGCGACTTCGCTTTCGCGACCAAATACGGGCTCGAGATTCGCATGTCGATCGGATCAAAGACCGGCGCCTATGCCGATGTGGCGGCGCCCTGGCAGGAGGTCTACGGCGATCTCGGCGTTTGCGTGAACTCCGGCAAGTACGACGGCCTCGATTACCACGCCGCTTTCGACGCGATCGCCGGCGACCTCGCCGCCAAGAATCTCGGCGCCAAGCGCACGCAGTTCCGCCTGCGCGACTGGGGCATCTCGCGCCAGCGCTACTGGGGCTGCCCGATCCCGATCATCCACTGCGCCGATTGCGGCGACGTGCCGGTTCCCGACGCGCAACTGCCCGTCGTGCTGCCCGAGGATGTGACCGTTACCGGCGCCGGCAGTCCGCTCGCCAAAATGCCATCGTTCTACGAGTGCGCCTGCCCGAAATGCGGCAAGAGCGCGCGCCGCGAGACCGACACCATGGACACCTTCGTCGAGTCCTCGTGGTATTTCCTGCGCTACTGCTGCCCGGACAACGACCAGGCGATGGTCGACGAGCGCGTCGCCTACTGGTGCAAGGGTGGCATCGACCAGTACATCGGCGGCATCGAGCACGCGATCCTGCATCTGCTTTACTCGCGCTTCTGGACCAAGCTGATGCGCGATGCGGGCCTGTTCGGCCCTGCATTTCCGCTTGGCGAGCCTTTCGCCGACCTGCTCACGCAGGGCATGGTCGTCGCGCCGACTTTTTACCGCGAGGACGGCAGCGGCAAGAAGGACTGGATCAACCCGGGCGAAGTCGACGTCGTGCACGACGAACGCGGCCGCGCGGTGGGCGCGAGCCTGCGCGCCGACGGCCTGCCGGTGATCATCGGCGGCACCGAGAAGATGTCGAAATCGAAGAACAACGGCGTCGATCCGCAGGCGCTGATCGACGAGTTCGGCGCTGACACGGCGCGCCTGTTCATCATGTTCGCCAGCCCGCCCGACCAGTCGCTCGAGTGGTCAGACGCCGGCGTCGAAGGCGCGTTCCGTTTCCTGAAGCGGGTCTGGCGCATCGTTTTCGAGCACGTCTCGGGTGGCCTCGTCGCCGCCTGCACCGGCGGCGAGCTGAGCGAAGAACTGAAAGCCTACCGTCGCCAGCTGCACCAGACCATCGCCAAGGTCACCGACGATTACGGCCGGCGCAAGCAATTCAACACGGCGATTGCCGCTGTCATGGAACTGCTCAACGCCTACGCCAAGCTCGCCGGCGACGGCATTGCGGTGCGCGCCGTGCGGCAGGAGACGCTCGAAGCCGTGGCGCTGTTGCTCTACCCGATCGTGCCGCATGTCTGCGAAGCGCTCTACGCCGAGCTCAAACCCGGCCAGGTCGCCGCCACCCAGCGCTTTCCGCAGGCCGACCCGGCGGCGCTGGTGCAGGACGAGATCGAGCTGATGCTGCAAATCAACGGCAAGCTGCGCGGCAGCCTGCGCGTCGCGGCCAATGCCGACCAGGCGACCATCGAGGCGGCGGCGCTGGCCAGCGAAGTGGCGCAACGACATTTGGCCGGCCAGGCGCCGAAGAAGCTGATCGTCGTGCCGCGTCGACTGGTCAACATCGTCGCTTAGGCGCGGCGCGGACCCGAGAGGAATAAGGTGATGCGTCCACTGCTTCGTTTGCTGTCGCTTCTCGCATTGTCGTGCGGCCTTGCCGCCTGCGGTTTCCAGTTGCGCGGTTCCTACTCACTGCCTTACGAAAGCATCTTCATCTCCGCGCCCGATTACTCCGTGATCGGTGCCGGCCTGAAGCGCGCCATCCGGTCCTCGAACTCGACGCGTCTGGCCGACAAGGCCGAAGATGCGGAGGCGACTTTCCTGCCGACCGCCGAGGCGCGCGAGCCGATCATTCTCTCGCTGTCGAGCGCCGGCCGGGTTCGCGAAAAACGCCTGCGCTATCGTTACGCCTACCGCATCATCGACCCCAAGGGTCGCGACCTGGTCTTGCCCAGAACGGTCGAATTGACGCGCGACCTGACCTACGCCGATTCGGACGTGCTGGCCAAGACCCAGGAAGAAGATTTGCTCTGGCGCGACATGGAAACCGACCTGGTGCAACAGCTGATGCGCCGCCTGGCCGCCGCGAAGCCCTCGCCGCCGGTCGTGGATTAGGTCTGCGGAACGACAATGCAGCTCAGGGGCGAGCAACTCGCGGCCCATCTCGAAGGCCCGCTGAAAGCGGTGTACGTCGTCTATGGCGACGAACCGCTGCTGGTCATCGAAGCCGCCGACGCGCTGCGCGCCGCGGCCCGCCGCCAGGGTTTCGACGAGCGCGAAGTGCTCACCGCGATTGCCGGATTCGACTGGCTCGAGTTGCACCACGCGACCGGCAATCTGTCGCTGTTCGGCGGCCGCAAGCTGATCGATCTGCGCATCCCGACCGGCAAGCCGGGACGCGAAGGCGCTGCGGCCTTGCACGACTACTGTGAGCGACCATCGCCTGACGCGATCCTGCTCGTAACCCTGCCCGGACTCGACTGGGCCGAGGAAAAGGCCGTTTGGCTCAAGGACCTCGCCGATGCCGGCACCGCAGTCAAGCTGATCCCGCCGACGCTCGCCGAATTGCCCGATTGGATCGCCGCCCGCCTCGCCCGCCAGCAGCAGAGCGCCGACAGCTACGGGCTGCGCTTCATCGCCGAACGCGTCGAAGGCAATCTGCTCGCCGCGCACCAGGAAATCCTCAAGCTGGCGCTGCTCCATCCGCCCGGCGAACTGACGCTGCAGGCGGTGCAGGACGCCGTGCTCAACGTCGCGCGTTACGACCTCGACGGCCTGCGCGAAGCGCTGCTGCTCGGCGATGTGACGCGCTTGACGCGCACGCTCGACGGTCTGCAGCAGGAGGGCGAAGCGCCACCGCTGGTGCTGTGGGCGATCAGCGAAGAATTACGCGCGTTGGCGCAGATCAAAGCCGGACTCAAGAAGAAGCAGTCGCTCGACGCGCTGCTCAAGGAGGCGCGCGTCTGGGGTGCGCGCACCCTGCTGTTCAAGCGCGCCATACAGCGCATTGACGGCGCGCGCAGCAATGCGGCGCTGGCGCACGCGGCGCGCATCGACCGCATGATCAAGGGCGCAGGCGCGCCCGGGGATGTGTGGAACGAGTTTCTCCGCCTCGGCCTGAGGATCTGTTGATTGAATCCGGGCTGCGGGTCGCGCGACGCTTTCCCTGCTACTTTTCGTCGCCCTTGTCGTCGCTGGCTGCCACGTCGGGCGCAAGGTGTTCCCACATGCAGTCATCCCGCCATGCGGCCTCGTCGTTGAGGCCCTGGCAGCACGTGCCCTCGGCCAGGCATTCACCTTTGCACTCATCGTCGACGACCACGACTCGCAACTCCGGGTCGATCTTGCGCTCGCCGTCCCAATAGGTGCAGGTGGCACAGATCTTGATTTCCGCTGGAATTATCAGTTTCTTGTTCATGACTGTTTGGAGGCAGATTTCGATAGCGATGAGAGTGTATCTCTTTCCATTGGTTCAATAAGGTTTTTTTGCGATCGATGGCTATAATCGCATTTTGGCCCAAAAAAGCACGGCATTATGGAAATCGAGCAGTATGTAAACAAGGTCGGCGAGCAGGCGCGTGCCGCTTCGCGCCTCGTCGCGCGCGCCGACAGCAAGGCCAAGAACGAGGCGCTGCGCCGTCTCGCCGCGGCGATCCGGCGCGATGCCGCCGTGCTAATCGCCGCCAACCAGGAGGACCTGGCTGCGGCGCGCGCCGCCGCGCTCGAGCCGGCCTTGCTCGACCGCCTGACGCTGGGCGCCAGGGGAGTCGCCGCGATGGCCGACGGCGTCGAGCAGATCGCCGCGCTGGCCGATCCGGTCGGCGAAATCAGCGAGCTCAAGTTCCGCCCGAGCGGCATCCAGGTCGGCAGGATGCGCGTCCCGCTGGGCGTCATCGGCATCATTTATGAAGCCCGCCCGAACGTCACCGCCGACGCCGCGGCGCTGTGCATCAAGTCGGGCAATGCCGCCATCCTGCGCGGCGGTTCCGAGGCCATCCGCAGCAACCGGGCGATCGCCGCGCTGGTGCACGAGGCGCTGGCCGGCACCGGGCTGCCGGCCGACGCCGTGCAACTCATCGACACCACCGACCGGGCGGCGGTCGGCCACCTGATCACCCTGCGCAAGTACGTCGACGTCATCGTGCCGCGCGGCGGCAAGAGCCTGATCGCGCGCCTGCTTGCCGAGGCGCGGGTGCCGATGATCCAGCATCTCGATGGCAACTGCCACGTCTATATCGCCGACGATGCCGACGCTGGAAAAGCGCTGGCCATCGTCGAGAATTCCAAGACACAGCGTTATGGCACCTGCAACACCGCCGAGTCGCTGCTCGTCGCGCGCTCGCGCGCGGCCGAACTGCTGCCGCCGATCGCCGCCATGCTGACCGGCAAGGGCGTCGAGATCCGCGGCTGCGAAGAAACGCGGGCGCTGGTGCCGGCGGCGAAAGCGGCGACCGACGCGGACTACGCCAGCGAGTTCCTCGCCGCGATCATCTCGGTGAAGGTCGTCGCCGGGCTCGACGAAGCGATGGAACATATCGCCCGCTACGGCTCGAACCATACCGAGAGCATCGTCAGCGAAAACTACACCGAGGCCATGCGTTTCCTGCGCGAAGTCGATTCGTCGTCGGTCATGGTCAACGCCTCGACGCGTTTTGCCGATGGCTTCGAATACGGGCTCGGCGCGGAAATCGGCATCTCGACCGACAAGCTGCACGCGCGCGGCCCGGTCGGGCTCGAAGGCTTGACCAGCCAAAAGTGGATCGTGCTCGGCTCGGGGCAGGTGCGCACCTAGCGGCCTGACTTGGTCGGCAAGGAGGCATGATGAAGTCCTTGATGATGGTGGTGGCCGCCGTGCTCGGCATCGGCGTCGCCCATGCCGTGGAGGTGGCCGGCGTCAAATTCGACGACTGGGTCAAGCTGGGCAACAGCGAGGTCGTCGCCAACGGCGCCGGGCTGCGCAAGAAAGTCTTCTTCAAGGTCTATGCGATGGTCCTCTACCTGCCCGAGAAGCAGGGCGATGCGGCCGGCGCGCTCAACGTCAAGGGACCCAAGCGGATCAGCATCAGCCTGCTGCGCGACCTGACCGCGCAGCAGTTCATCGAAGCCATGCAGGAAGGCCTGGCGGCGAACCACAGCGCCGCGGAACTGGCCGCGCTCAACGAGCGGCTCAGGGAATTTTCCGATGTCATGCTGTCGATCGGCGAAGCGAAGACCGGAACGCTGATCGTCATCGACTGGCTGCCCGAGGCCGGCACCCGCCTGACCGTCAGCGGACAGGTCAAGGGCAAGGACATCGCCGGCGAGGATTTCTACCGCGCGCTGCTCAGGATCTGGCTCGGCGACAAGCCGGCGCAGGACGACCTCAAGCAGGCGCTGCTCGGCAAGGCGCCGTGAGCCCTGCGCCATGAAAACGCCCGCCGCCGCCAGTTACCAGGCCATCGTTTGCGCACCGACTTTCTGCATCGGCGTGCGCTGCGATGAGATGGAACTCCATGCGCTCGATTATCTCCAGCCTCGTGCCGAGATGGCGCCAAAGAACGCCTTGGCCGCCGAGGCCGTGCGCCAGTTGCGCGCTTATCTTGCCGACGCCGATTTCGTTTTCAGCCTGCCGCTGCGGCCGTCGGGAACCGCTTTTCAGCGCCGCGTCTGGAAAGAGATCGCGGCCATCCCGACGCACGCGACGCGTTCTTACGGGGAAGTCGCCAAGGCTTTGCACAACGCCCCGCGCGCCGTCGGCCAGGCCTGCGGCGCCAACCCTTTCCCGCTCGTCGTTCCCTGTCACCGGGTCATCGCCGCGGGCGGCGCCCTCGGTGGCTTCGCCCGCAACGATGGCGGATTCATGCTCGACGTGAAGCGCTGGCTGCTGGCGCATGAACGCTGCTGAAATCGATGCCGGCGAGCACGCCGAGATCGATGCCTTCTGCGACACGCTGTGGCTCGAAGACGGGCTGGCCAAGGCGTCGCTCGCCAGCTATCGCAGCGACCTGATCCATTTCGCCGACTGGCTGCGCCGGGAAAAACTGACGCCGCTCGTCGGCGTCGACGAACTGGCCCTGCTGCGCTTTATCGCCATGCTCTCGCAGACCCTGCGCGCCACCTCGCAGGCGCGCTACATTTCGACGCTGCGCCGCTTCTACCGCCACCTCCTGGCGCGCGGCCGCATCGCCGCCGACCCGACGCTGAAGATCGCGATGCCGGCCAAGCCCTCGCGCCTGCCCAAGGTACTCTCGGAAGCGCAGGTCGAAGCCCTGCTCGCCGCGCCGCCGACGGCAACGACCCTCGGCCAGCGTGACCGCGCCATGCTCGAGACGATTTATGCCACCGGATTGCGCGTTTCCGAACTCGTCGGCCTCAAATTGCACGAAGTGAATTTCGACATGGGCGTGGTCCGCGTTTTCGGCAAGGGCGGCAAGGAACGCCTGGTGCCGCTCGGCGAGGAAGCCGTCGACTGGCTGCGCGCCTACCTCGGGCAAGCGCGGCGCGCGCTGCTCGGCGAGCGCCAGAGCGACGATATTTTCGTCACCGCGCGCGGCGGCGCGATGACGCGCCAGGCCTTCTGGCAGTTGATCAAGCGCTATGCGGTGCTGGCCGGGATCGATCCGGCGCGGCTGTCGCCGCATGTCCTGCGCCACGCTTTCGCGACGCATCTGCTCAACCACGGCGCCGACCTGCGCGTGGTGCAGATGCTGCTCGGCCACTCCGACATCTCGACGACGCAAATCTATACGCACATCGCCCGCGAGCGGCTGAAGACGCTGCACGCGGCGCACCATCCGCGCGGCTGAAGATCGGGCCGGGCTGCGTTCGCGCGGCGTTCTGCTATGCTGGGTGTACCCGCTTCAGATATGAAGAATCCCTATGCGATCCGCAAACGCTCCCGAAACCCCGGCGACCAAATTCCTGCAACAGCACGGCATCGCCCACTCCAATCATCTGTACGACTATGAGGAGCACGGCGGCACCGCCGTCTCGTCGCGCGAGCTCAATGTCGACGAGCATGCGGTGGTCAAGACCCTGGTCATGGAGGACGAGAACGCCAAGCCGCTGATCGTCCTGATGCATGGCGACTGCAAGGTGTCGACCAAGGAATTGGCGCGCCAGATCGGCTGCAAGAAAGTCGAGCCGTGCAAGCCGGAAGTCGCCCAGCGTCATACCGGCTTCCTGGTCGGCGGAACCAGTCCCTTCGGGACGAAGAAAAAGATGCAGATCTGCGTCGAGAAGAGCGTCCTCGACCTGCCGCTGATCTACATCAACGGCGGC
Source organism: uncultured beta proteobacterium (assembly GCA_903917505.1). Next base: position 7,511 of record CAIXAY010000462.1, read on the forward strand.
CGGCGCGGCTATCTGGTCGGCGTTCATCCGCACGACCTCTTGCGCGTGCTCGCGCCGACGGTTGTCGAGGTGGCGCTGAAAGGCTAGCTAGGTCTTGGCGCCGCGCTCGATGACCACGCCGACACGGCGCACGCCGCGCATCATGCCGAGCTTGGCGATCGAGACGCGCACCCAGACCGCGCCGAAATCGTCGAGCAGCAGGGTGGCGACGAATTCGGCGAGCTTCTCGAGCAGGTTAAAGTGCTGCGCCGCGAGTTCGCTGCGCAGGCGCTCGACGACCGCGGCGTAATCGATGGTGTCGCCGATGTCGTCGCTGCTGCCGGCACGTGCCGTTGAAATGCCGATCTGCAGCGACATCTCGACCGTCTGCGGCATCGCCTTCTCGCGCGGATAGATGCCGACCAGGGTGGGGATGCGAAGGTCGTCGATGAAGATGATGTCCATGCGGCAGTGGCCCGGCTCAGTGTAAAATCATTTTGACGGGCGCAAACAGCCCGAAAGTGAGCGCATTCTAACCCAGCTTCCGGATCCCCTATGCCCAATAGCCTGATCGCCCCGCTTGCCGTCGTGCTGGCCTATCTGCTCGGCTCGATCCCCTTCGCCGTGGTTTGCAGCCGCCTGTTCGGGCTCGCCGATCCGCGCAGCTACGGCTCGAAGAACCCGGGCGCGACCAATGTCCTGCGCAGCGGCAACAAGGCCGCGGCGATCGCCACCCTGATCGGCGACATGGCCAAGGGGGCGGTCGCCGTCTTGCTGGCGCAGCATTACGGCCCGCAGTACGGCTATGGCGATGACTTCACCGGCTGCGTCGCGCTCGCCGTGTTCTTCGGACACCTCTACCCGGTGTTCCTCAAATTCAAGGGCGGCAAGGGCGTCGCGACGGCCGCCGGGGTGTTGCTGGCGATCGATTACCGGCTCGGCCTGGCAACGCTCGCCACCTGGCTGCTGATCTCGTTCACGCTGCGCTATTCCTCGCTCGCGGCGCTGCTCGCGGCGCTCGCCGCACCGTTTTACGCCTTCCTGATGTGGGGCAGCGACACCATGCTGATGGTCGTCGGCGTCATTTCGATCGCGCTGATCGGCCGGCACTGGAAGAACCTGCAGCGGCTGATGGCCGGCACCGAGCCCAAGATAGGCGCCGGAAAAAAGGCCTGATCAGCTCAAGGCTTCGGCGAGCGGCCAGCGCGGGCGCACGGCGAAAGCGCCGGCCGGCTTGATCGATACCCCGGACGCAAAGCGCAGCGCGCCGGCGAGCGCAATCATCGCGCCGTTGTCGGTGCAAAATTCCAGCTTCGGGTAAAAGACGGAAACCCTCGCCTTGTGCGCCTCGGCGTCGAGCCGCCGGCGCAGTTCGCGATTGGCGCCGACGCCGCCGGCGACGACGAGCTGCCTGAGCCCGCTGTCCCTGACCGCGCGCATCGCCTTCTTGACCAGCACCTCGATGATCGCGTCCTGGAAACCGCGCGCGATGTCGGCGCTCTGCTGCGCGTCGGGCGAGCCGATCTCGCGCACCTTGAGCAATACCGCCGTCTTGAGCCCGCTGAAGCTGAAATCGAGGTCGCCCGAATTGAGCATGGGGCGCGGCAGTTTCACCGCGCCCGGCGTGCCGCGCTCGGCCATCACGGCGAGCGCGGCCCCGCCGGGGTAGGGCAGGCCGAGCAGCGTGGCAGTCTTGTCGAAGGCTTCAGATCGGAAGAGC
>CAIXAY010000463.1 GCA_903917505.1 uncultured beta proteobacterium
GGCATGAGAACAAAGGCTTCGCCCCAATTGGGTTTGTCCGGCGCTTTCGGGACCACATGCAGATGCAGGTGGGGTGCGGTGTCCCCAAAGATAGCGTAGTTAACCTTCTGACAATGGCTTACCTTGGCAACGACCTTAGCAACGAATGCAACGTCCCGCATGTACTGTTCAAGCTCGCCTGGCGTCAAGGTGAAAAGCTCTGTCTTATGCCCATTGAACGCCACCACACAGCGCCCGTGGTAAGTCTGATCTTTCCACAGATAGACCTTGGACGCGGGTAGATCAGTAACATGCGTCATCAGCGGCGACAATTCCTTCTCATCCGCCCGGCAATACTTGCAATCATGTTGTGTCATAGTCGTTTCGCTCCCTGTAATTTTCCTTCCCGAACGTCTGGTGTCGGGCATCACCATGCAATTCCGCTTTGGCCGCGCTCTTCCGCGATGCTGCCGCACTCCTGACCTACGGCGGTTTCCTCTTGTCATCAACGTGTGCTGACGACCAGAGGCGACCTTCTGGCTATCGAGACGCGCACTTCCAACGTGAAGCTAACTGGCCTTCCGCGACTTTTTGCGCAAGATCCGTGTTGACCGCAGTGTTATCTTCCGATGTGCCAGGCGCCTCATCGCGGTCTTCCCGAGAGGTGCCGCGGTTAGGGCATGTACTGGCCGCCGTTGACCTCAAGGACCTGCCCGGTGATGTAGCCACTGCATTCGTGCGACGCGAGAAAGAGGAAGGCAGGCGCGCATTCCTCGGCCTTTCCGAAGCGTCCCATCGGAATTCCGGCTGAGATTTTCGCGCGCACTTCGGCGCTCTTGTCGGCGTGAAAAGCCGTGTCGAATGTGCCCGGCGAGACCGTGTTAAAACGGATGCCATCGGCCGTATGGAAATTAACCCAGTTCTTCTGGACATTGTGCAGCCAGGCTTTTGCCGCGCCATATAGCGACGCGCCCGGACCGCCGCCGATGCTGGCGGCCACCGAGCCAACGAGAATCACCGAACTCGTGCATCCACTCGCCTGTGCGGCCGATTTCAAATGTGGCAGCGCATAGTGAGTCAGCATCTGCGCCGAACGCGCGTTCAGGTTGATCACCTGTGCGAAAAACAGGTCGTCAATTTCTGTCAGCAGTTTGCGGGCGACGAGTCCGCCGGCGTTGTTAATGAGAACGTCGATGCCGCCGAAACGCGCGACGAAGTCGTCGATGAGTTTCTTGCACGCCGGCGTTTGCGACAGATCGGCCGCGAAGAATTCGGCATCGCCGCCGTCGGCGCGCATTTCCTGCATGATCGCAGCGAGCTCGGCCGAGGCCATGCGACCGTTCAAGCCGACAAGAGCGCCGGCCTTCGCAAACGCTTTGGCCGCGGCTAGGCCAATGCCCGCGCTGGATCCAGTGATTAGTACGCGCTTGCCGCGCAAGTCGTCGAACATGCTTGTCTCCTCGAGATATATTGATTTGGTTGGAGGGTCCTGCGCCCGCGTCAGCGCAACAATGCGAGCCGGCACCACTCCCTGCAAATCTAAACGGCCCGCTCCCTTTAGACGGGCGTTTGTTCAAGCATGGGTGCACTATCAGATCGCCAACCTTCACAAGCAACCCCGCGCAGTTATCCGGCCTTCTGAAAAGCGGACGCCCAGTGATCAAATGGCCCACGTGGAGCCTCCTTTTGCATAGGGGGTTTATCACGAGACAATATCAGAAGCGCCGCGCCACGACGGGCCGTCCGACTCCCCAAGAAACAGGGCCGGCGAAGCTTGACGCTGCGCCGGCCCGCCCGGGTTTAGGACCCGACGAACTTTGCTATTTCACGAACGCCGGCATCAGGAGTCGCGGCAACCACAGGATCGCGTCCGGGAACAGGATGACGAAGAGCAGGACGAGCAGCATCGGGACGAAGAGGATCAGCGTCTCGACGATCACGTCCTTGATCTTCACCCCGCCGATCGAGCAGGCGATCATCAGGCACAGCCCGTAGGGCGGCGTGACCAGCCCGTAGGCGATCGAGATGACGCCGATGATGGCGAAGTGGATCGGGTGCATGCCGACCTGGTGCGCGAGCGGTGCGAGGATCGTGCCGACGATGATGATCGCCGGGATCGCGTCGATGAAACAGCCGATGAACAGGAAGCACCCCGCGGTGATGAAACCGACGCTGGTGATGCCGCCACCGAAGCTCGCCACCGCATCGACGACGAGTTGCGGGATGTGGAAATAGGCGAGGATCCAGCCGAAAGCGGAGGCCGTGCCGATGCAGAACAGCGAGATGCCGGCAAAGCGCGCCGAATCGAACAGCGAGTGCTTGAGGACCGCCGGCGTGAGCTTGCGGTAGACGAAAAAGCCGAGGACGATCGCGTAAAGGACCGCGACGGCCGAGGCTTCGGTCGCCGTGAAGAAGCCGCCGGTGATGCCGCCGACGATGATGATCGGCGTCATGATCGGCAGGAAAGCCGCCGCGCACACGTTGATCAACTCGCGCAGGCTCGGCAGCGGCGACCGCGGGTAGTTGCGCTTGCGGGAATGGAGATAGACGGCGATCATCAGCGAGAGTCCCATCAGCACGCCGGGGACGATGCCGGCGACGAAGAGGCCGCCGATCGACACCGAGATGACGCCGCCCCAGACGACCATCAGGATCGATGGCGGGATAATGACGCCCATCACCGCGGCGCAGGCGATCAGGGCGACCGTGAATTTCGTGTCGTAACCCTGGTTCTTCATCGCCGGGATCAGCACGCCGCCGACGCCGGCGGCTTCCGCCGTCGACGAACCCGAAATACCGGCGAACAGCATCGAGACCAGCACGCTGACGTGGCCGAGGCCGCCGGTCAGGTGACCGACGACGGCGCGCGCCAGGTTGATCAGCTTGTCGGTGATGCCGACCGCGTTCATCAGGTTGGCGGCCAGCATGAAGAAGGGAATGGCCAGCAGCAGGAACGAGTTGTAAGCCTTCAGCATTTCGCTGAGGAGCAGGAAAGGCGTCAGGCGATCGTCGATGAAAAAGACGGGGACGCAGGCGAGGCCCAGCGCGAAAGCGACCGGCACGCGGGCGATGATGAGCAGCGCGAAAATGCCGAAGAGGATTGCGGCAACGAGGCCCGGGGTCATGACTGTTCTCCCTTGTACAGCTTGTAGTCGTCGATGATTTTTTCCGTCAGGAAGAGGACCCAGATGAAGCCGGCGATTGGCCAGGCGGCGTGGATCGAAATCATGTTGATGCCGGTCATTTCGGAGTTCTGATCCCAGCCGAAAGCGGCGAAGGACCAGCCGAAGAAAACGAAGATCAAGGCCACCAGGAACATCGCCCCATGCACGAAAAGATGGGCGGCGGCGGCGCCCTTGACGGTTTTCGGCGTCGGCAGCACCTCGACGTCGAAGTGGGTTCCGTCGCGCACGGCGATCGATGCACCGATCAGGATCATCCAGACGAGCAGGAAGCGCGCCGCTTCCTCGGTCCAGATGTAACGCGGAATGAAGTCGAAGAAACGCGAGAAGATCTGAATCGAGATCGGGATCAGCATGGCCCCGATCACGTAGGTCAGAATCTCCCGCAAAAAGCGGTACAGCATGGCATTAAAGGCCCGCATCGAAGTATCCAATCGAGAAAATAGTCAGCAAACCCTGGGCAAGGCGGAGGCCATGACGCGCCGGCGAAGAAAAAACAGGAATTTGAATCGGTGTATCCGTCAGCCGCCTCAAGCCGCAACGGTCGCAACGGTCTCCCTGACTTTTCGCCTCGCGACGGCGCGCTCCCCCGCGATGTCCAGGACGACAGCGGCCGCTGCCGCTGCCTCCAGTCGAGCCCTTACTTGATCGCGTTGACCTTGTTCAGGATTTCGGTCGCGCCGACTTCCTTCGCGTAGGCCTCCTTCACGGGCTGCGCCATCTCGAAAAGCTTGGCGCGGTCGGCAAACGGGATGATCTTGAGCTTGCCTTCCTTCTGCAGCCGCTCGAGCACGCCCAGGTCGGCTTGCGATTCGAGGTCGCGGCCGTACTTGCCCGCTTCCTTGCCGGCCTTGAGGATCGCGGCCTGCAACTCGGGCGGCAGCTTGCGGAAGCTCTTGCCGGCGAAACAAAGCGGACGAACCGTGATCGCGTGCTGCGTCTGAATGATGTTCGGCGCGACTTCGTAGAACTTGAACGCTTCGACGCCCGCCGCCTCGTTCTCGGCGCCCTGGATGACGCCGGTCTGGATCGCGTTGTAGATTTCGTTGTAGGCGATGACCGAAGGCTTGGTGCCGATGGCCTGGAACATCTGCGTCTGGATCGGCGCGCCCATGACCCGAAGCGAGAGGCCTTTGAGTTCATTGACGTTGGTCGCCGGCTTGTTGGCGAAGATGTTGCGCGTGCCGCCGCCGGCGTAGCCGATGATCATCACGTCGGCCTTCTTGGAGACCTCGTCGATGATCGGCTGGAACGCATCGGACTCGTCGAGCACCTTGTACCAGTGGGGAATGTCGCGGAAGAGGAAGGGCATGTCGAGCAGTGGTGCGGCCTTGGCGAAGGTCGACATGTGCGCCGGGGAGACGAGGCCGTAATCGACCGAGATGCCCTGGTTCATGTAACCGAAGTAGTCTTTTTCCAGCCCGAGTTCGCTATTTTTATGGAGCACGAAGTTCACGGGTTTTCCGTAGTATTTGACGACGAGTTCCTGGAACCTGACGAGGCCCTTGGTGAACACGTGATCATCAGCGAATTGCACCGCGCCATGCAGCGTGATCGGCTGCTGCGCGAGGGCATAACCCGACGACAACAGGAGCGAGGCGCAGGCGATCCGCACCCCCGTCCACAACAATTTCATCCCACCGGCTTTCGCAAACATTTTCTTCCCCCTTATGTGCGGCTCAACGCGAGCGCTTATGTGACGGCAATCAAGGGCTACCGTCGACACCCTGCTACCTGACCCTGCTCTAATGCTAGTCCCCACAAAGCTTTCGGTCACTGTCGCGAGATGACCGGTAATCGTTTGCTTTCTAGCGTACAAAGCGCCAACGGATTCGGCGCGAAGCGTCCAGCGCAAGCCAAGCCTCGCTCGTGTCAAAGTGTTAAGACTTCAATGACGCTTGCAAACACTGGAAGCCGCCGCACACGCTAACACAGTCTTATCGCAAGCGGCAAGCCCAAGCCTTGTCCAATGAGGATTGAGCCTGAACGAGGCCCGTATTTCCAACGAGAAGTGAGCCTGAACCGAAGAATCTGAACGCGAAGGCCCTGTGGGTTGATCATCCTGAGGATGGTGATCAACATGAAC
>CAIXAY010000464.1 GCA_903917505.1 uncultured beta proteobacterium
ACCCGCTGCAACCTGATGCGCGCGCGCGACTTCCCGAACTACGACACGCCGCAGCCGATGGGCAAGCGCGTCGCCGTGGTCGGTGCCGGCAACACGGCGATGGACGCGATGCGCGTCTCGCTGCGTCTCGGCGCGGAAAAGGTGTACTGCATTTACCGACGTTCGCACAAGGAAGCGCCGGCGCGCGCCGAGGAACTGCATCACGCCGAACAGGAAGGCGTCGAGTTCCACTGGCTGACCAACCCGGTCGCCGTCTTGAACGACGGCGACGGCAATGCCAAAGGCATTCGCTGCGTGCGCATGGAGTTGGGTGAGCCCGACGAGTCCGGCCGCCGCCGGCCGATCCCGGTCGAGGGCAGCGAATTCGATTTCGAAGCCGACCTGATCGTCTATGCGATCGGCACCAACGCCAACCCGATCATGGGACAGACCTCGAAGATGCGGCTCAACAAATGGGGTTACATCGACGCCGACAACAGCCTCGCCACCTCGCTGGCCGGCGTCTTCGCCGGCGGCGACATCGTCACCGGCGCGGCGACGGTGATCGAGGCGATGGGCGCCGGGCGCAAGGCCGCAGCCAGCATGAAGGCCTACCTCGGCATTCGCGACGCGACCCAGCCCTACGGCAAGGGCGAAGAAAAGCAGTTCGGCATCGATCTCTCCGAACGTAATTTTGTGCGCGTGCGCGTGGCTTGATCGCGACAATCCGCTCATTCACAGCTCGCGGCGACTAGGGAAAAACTGGATATGACTTTGACCAAACTGAAGAAGACAGCAGCCGGCGCAAGCGGCGAAGCCGAAAAACCCGCTGCCGGCGTCACCACGCTGAAAGAACACATCATCGAGATCATCAGCGATTCCGGCGAAGGCGCGCAGCGCTGCGGCCAGTCCTTCGGGGCCATCGCGGCGCGCATGGGCAACGGCATCTGGACGACCGAGATCATCCCGGCCGAGATCCGCCCGCCGGCGCGCAGCGTCGCCGGCGCCAGCGGCAACCGCATCCGCATCGGCTCGAACTACATCACCAACGGCGGCGACCAGACCGACCTCGTCGTCGCTTTCAACGAGCAGGTGCTGCTCGGGCGCGTGCGCGACCGCGAATTGAAACCCGGCTGCATCATCTTTCTCGAGAGCATGTGGCGCAAGCATCCCGACCTCAACATCTCGATGGCTTACGTCGAAACCCACGCGCGCCTCGTCGCCGCCGGTTACAAGGTGCGCGAGACGCCGATGGAAGAAGAGTGCCAGAAGCTCAACGCCGACCCGAAGCGCGGCAAGAACATGTTCGCGCTCGGCATGCTCTGCTACGTCTACAGCTTCGACCTGCAAATGGCGCGCGACCAGATCGCGCTGACCTTCGGCAAGAAGTCGCAGGCCGTCATCGACGCCAACGTCAAGCTGCTCGAAGCGGGCCATGCGTGGGCCGCAGCCAATCTCGACTTCAGCTTCCGCATTCCGGCGACGCCGGCGCAAAAGCCGCAGATCGTGATCAACGGCAACACCGCCGTGGCGCTCGGCGTCATGGCCTCGGGCATGGAAATCTGCGCGATGTATCCGATCACGCCGGCGACTTCGGCATCGCACTATCTTTCCGAAGTGTTCGAACGCGTCGGCGGCATGGTGCACCAGGCCGAGGATGAAATCGCCGCCTGCGCTTTCGCCATCGGCGCTTCGTACGCCAGCAAGTGCACGGTGACGATTACTTCCGGGCCCGGCTACTCGCTCAAGCAGGAAGCCATCGGCCTCGCGGTCATGGCCGAGATTCCGCTGGTGGTGGTCAACGTCCAGCGCGGCGGACCGAGCACCGGCCAGCCGACCAAGGTCGAACAGGGCGACCTGATGACCGCCGTCTTCGGCAGCCACGGCGACGCGCCCAAGATGGTGATGGCGCCGGCGACCATCGAGGACTGCTTCTATTCGATCATCACCGCGCGGCGCATCGCCGAGACCTTCAACATGGTCGTCGTGGTGCTCACCGACGCCAGCCTGTCCTCTTCGCAGCAGCCGTTCAACCGGCCGGAATTCACCGAAACCTGGCTGGCGCCGCCGATCGACCAGAGCCCGGTTCCGGAAGGCGCCAGGCCCTACGACTGGGATGCGACGACCGGCCTCGCCCGCCGCTTCATTCCCGGCCAGCCCGGCGGCATGCATACGGTCACCGGCCTCGCGCACGACCGCGACAGCCACGTCGCCTACGATCCCGACATCAACCAGGAGAGCCTGCGCGCGCGCAGCCTGAAGCTCGCCGCGCTGCAGAAGACGCTGACGCCGCCCGAAGTGGTCGGCGGCGAAGAGGGCGACCTGCTGATCGTCGGCTGGGGCAGCACCAAGGGCGCGATCGAGGAAGCCGTCGAGACACTGCGCGCTGACGGCCACAAGGTGTCGTCGATTCACCTGCGCTTCCTGCAGCCGATGCAGCCGGGCATCAAGCAGATCATGGAGCGCTTCAAGAAGGTCCTGGCCGTCGAAGTCAACTGGAGCGACAGCCCCGACGAGGAAATCATCGACGAAGACAACCGCCGCTACTCGTCGATGGCCATCCTGCTGCGTTCGCGCTATCTCGTCGATGTCGATTGCTGGACCGAGGTCAGGGGCCAGCCGGTCAAGCCGAGCACCATCGTCCGCGTCGTCCTCGCCAAGCTCAAGAAGTAAGGGAAAGAAACCATGACATCATCCGCCACCGATTGCCTGC
>CAIXAY010000465.1 GCA_903917505.1 uncultured beta proteobacterium
CGACGACGGTTATGACAGTTACGCGACCGAGCAGGCGATCCTCGACGAGGTCGGCGCCAGGGTCGTGTTGCAGCCCTGTCACAACGACGCGGCGGCGGTCGCCGCCGCGCTCGTCGACGCCGACGCCGCCCTGGTCAGGGAATCGCCGGTCACGGCGGCGGCGCTCGCGGGCGCGCCGCGCCTGCGGGCCGTGGTCCGCTACGGCATCGGCGTTGACGCCATCGACCGTGTGGCGGCGGCAGAACGCCGGATCTACGTCGCCAACGTTCCCGACTACGGCGCCGAAGAGGTCAGCGATCACGCGATGGCGCTCCTCCTCGCCGTCGCGCGGCACGTCGTGCGCCGCGATCACCAGGTGCGCAAGGGCGCATGGAATGTCTCGCGGCGCGAAAAGATGTACCGCATCGCCGGCCAGACGCTGGGCCTCGTCGGTTACGGGCGGATCGCACGCACGCTCGAACGCAAGATGCGCGGCATGGGCGTGACCCGGGTACTGATGGCCGATCCCTTCCTCAAGCCCGAGGATTGCGTGGACGTCGAACGGGTCGATCTGGCGACGCTGTGCGCGCAGTCCGACTTCATCTCCATGCATGCGCCTTTGGGTCCCGATACCCGGCACATGCTGGGGGCGCGCGAAATCGCGCTGATGAAGCCGACGGCGATCGTGGTCAACACCGGCCGCGGGCCGCTGATCGATGAAGCCGCATTGATCGCCGCGCTCGAACGCAAGGCAATCATGGGCGCCGGCCTCGATGTCTTCGAACGCGAGCCGCTGCCGCCGGACAGTGCGCTGATGAAGCTCGACAATGTGGTGCTGTCCGACCATACCGCCTGGTACTCGGAAGCGTCGATCGATGAGTTGCAAAGCAAGGCGGCCAGGGAAGTGTTGCGCGTTCTGCGCGGCGAACAACCGCTGCACTGGGTCAATCGCTGGGAGGAATAGTGACGGAGTCCCGCGTTCGCCGTCTGCGGCGCGCGCGGCTGCAGTAACACAAGGGATGGCGGGCGTCGCCCGCCATTTCGCATTTCGCGTCGTGCAGCACCTTCACCCAAAACACAAAGGAACGATTGTCATGAACAAACTCATTGAAGCATTCAATCTGGTCGCGCTGGCTTCGCTCGCCGATGCCGTCGATATCGTCTGCGGCAAGCGGGGTTACATGGACTCCTGCATCAAGCCGCGCATCAACGAGAAGCGCTTTTGCGGCCCGGCGGCAACGGTGCTCGAAGCGGCCACCGACGAGAGGCTCCCGCCGCAGCATGCGCTGGACCTGATCGACGAAGCGGCACCCGGCAGCGTGATCGTCATCTCGATCGCCGGCGGCGAACCCAATGTCGCGGTGTGGGGCGGGCTGATGACCGCCGGTGCGGTGGCCAACGGCCACGCCGGCGCCGTGCTCGACGGTGGCGTTCGTGACCTGACCGAGATCCGCCGCGACTACGGCTTCCCGATCTACGCGCGCGAAGTGACCCCGGGTACCACGCTCGGCCGTTACCGCACGGTCGCCTCGCAGGTGCCGGTCAGCGTCGGCGGCATCATCGTTCATCCGGGCGATATCGTGATTGGCGACATCGACGGCGTCGTCGTGGTGCCGCAGGAAAAGGCCGCCGAAGTGCTGGCCGCAGCGCAGGATATCGACGCGCGCGAAGCCGAACAGGCCAAGCTGATCATGGCCGAAAAATCGCTGCGCAAGGGCCTGGCGAAATACGGCCGAATCTGAACCATCGGTCCGAAAAAGCGGGTCAGGTCCTGACCCGGCCCCAGATTTGGTTTATCCTTAGCGTTTTTCCCCGAGGAGATGGAACAATGGCAGCAAAAGATCGCATGAGCGTTTTGAACGCAATGTACGCGCAAAGCGTCATTCCGGTTTTCTACCACCCCGACGTCGAGCTGTGCAAGAACGTCATCCAGGCCTGTGCCAACGGCGGCGCCAAGTGCGTCGAGTTCACCAACCGCGGCGAATTCGCCGGGCAAGTCTTTTACGAAGTGACCAAGCATTTCGCCAAGGCCGATCCTTCGGTGATCATGGGCGTCGGTTCGATCTGTGACGCACCGACCGCGGCGCTGTTCATCGCCAACGGCGCGCGCTTCGTCGTCGGCCCGCTGCTCAACGCCGAAGTCGCCAAGCTGTGCAACCGGCGCGGCATTCCCTACAGCCCTGGCTGCGGCTCGGCGACCGAGATCGGCGACGCGCAGGAACTCGGCGTCGAAATCGTCAAGGTCTTCCCCGGTTCGACGGTCGGCGGCCCGGAATTTGTCAAGAACGTCCTCGGCCCGATGCCGTGGACGCGCATCATGCCCACCGGCGGCGTCGAGCCGACCGAAGAATCGCTGCGCAAGTGGTTCGGCGCCGGCATCGTCGCCTGCGGCATCGGCTCGAACATGATCACCAAGGCCCTGCTCGACGCCAAGGACTACAAAGGCATCGAAGAGAACGTGCGCAAGACCATCGCGCTGGTCGACAAAATTAAGGCCGAACTGGCCGGCAAGAAGTAATCGGGAGGGAAAGACATGTCCGAACTCATCATCAAACCCGCCTCGGAAGCCAAATGGGACTGCGTCTCTTTCGGCGAAATCATGCTGCGCTTCGACCCGGGCTTCGGCCGCGTGCGCAATGCGCGCTCATTCACCGTCTGGGAAGGCGGCGGCGAATACAACGTCGCGCGCGCCGTGAGGAAATGCTGGGGCAAGCGCGCCGCGGTGGTCACCGCGATCCCGAAGAACGACATCGGCTGGCTGCTCGAGGACTTCATCATGCAGGGCGGCGTCGACATGAGCCACGTCATCTGGCGGGATTTCGACGGCCTCGGCAAGAACACCCGCGTCGGCCTCAATTTCACCGAGAAAGGCTTCGGCATCCGCCCGGCGCTCGGCTGCTCGGACCGCGGCAACACCGCCGCTTCGCAGATCCGCCCCGGTGAAGTCAATTGGGAGAAGCTGTTCGGCGAAGAGGGCGTGCGCTGGTTCCATACCGGCGGGATTTTCGCCGCGCTGGCCTCGAACACCGCCGAAGCCGTGATCGAAGCGGTGCAGATCGCCAAGAAGTATGGCGCCGTCGTCGCCTATGACCTCAACTACCGCGCCTCGCTGTGGAAGAGCCAGGGCGGCAAGGACGCCGCGCAACGCGTCAACCGCGAGATCGCCAAGTATGTCGATGTGATGATCGGCAACGAGGAAGACTTCACCGCCTGCCTGGGCTTCGAAGTCGAAGGCGCCGACGAACACCTGACGACGATCGAGACCGATTCCTTCGCCAAGATGATCAAGAAAGCGGTCAGCGATTTCCCGAACTTCAAGGTGGCGGCGACGACCTTGCGCAAGGCGACGACCGCGACGCTCAACGACTGGTCGGCGATCCTCTGGTACGACGGCAAGATCTACGAGTCGATGAAGCACGAGAACCTCGAGATCTATGACCGCGTCGGCGGCGGCGACGGCTTCGCTTCGGGCGTGGCCTACGGCTTCCTCGAAGGCAAAGGCCCGCAACTGGCCGTCGAATACGGCACGGCGCACGGCGCGCTGGCCATGACGACGCCCGGCGACACCTCGATGGTGCGCGTCGAGGAAGTCGAAGCGGCG
>CAIXAY010000466.1 GCA_903917505.1 uncultured beta proteobacterium
AGGTAACAATGGTCGATATTCAGGATTTTATCCCAGCGTTTCGGAATGTGGAATCCTAGCGCCGGGGAATCGTCGCCATCGTTTGGACTGGTAAACCACCTTCCCACGCCGCGCCGGGCAGCGCTTCGGCGAGCGACATGGCGATCGAATAGACTTCCTCGCCGCTCGAGCTGGCCGCGCTCCAGACGCGCAGCGGCGCCTGGCTGACGCGCCTGGCGATGACTTCGTCGCGCAAGAATTCGAAATGCTTGGGCTCGCGAAAGAAATAGGTTTCGTTGGTGGTCAGCAAATCGACCATCGTCTGCAGTTCTTCCGGGTGCTCTTCGGTGGCCAGCATGCGGTAGTACTGGGTGAAGGTGGCGAAGTCGTACACTTTCAGGCGGCGCGTCAGGCGGCCGACGAGCAGGACCTTCTTGGCGTCGGAGAGGGCGATGCCGGCGATCTTGTAGATCAGGCGCTGGAACAGCGCGAACTCGTGATCGGTAATCGTGGTATCTATCATCAGAACAACTCGATCTTGTTTTCGGCGGGTTTGGATTTTTGCAGCAGGGTCGCGGCGTAGGCGCGCTCTTCGCGGGCGATCACCGCGGCGGTCGCCATATTGGTCAGCAGGCGCTTGCAGAAGACTTCGCCGCTGAAGGGAAGAAACACCACCTTGCGCGACCAGGGACCGAGAAAATCCGACGACAGCAGCGCAATGTCCTCGCGGGCGAGCCATTGCTTGGCGAATTCGGCGTTGCGCTGGCCGATGCCTGCGGCGCTGTCCTCGCAGTCGATGATGGTGCCGCCGCCGAAGGCCTTGGCCTGCAAGCGCAGCTTTTTCGCGCCCTTGGCCAGCAAGGCGTTGAGCAGGGCCTCCATGGCGAAGTTTCCGGACAAGAGGGAATCGACGTCGTCAAATTTTCCGCGCCGCATTTCGGGCAGCATGAAATGGTTGATGCCGCCGATCCTCAGTTGCGGATCGAACAGGCAGACCGCGACGCACGACCCGAGCAGCGTCGCCAGCGGTTGCTCGCTGTCGATCAGCCAGGCGCCCGGGTGCACGTTGCGCGCGTAACGTTCGATGTCCTTGGCTGGGAGCCCCGCGTAGTTCAATCTGATTCACGTCAGCAATTGCGCAGCTGTCCGAGCTTGTCGTTGAGCCTTTGCAGGGTGAGCTGCGTTTGCTCGCCGCGATTGAGAATCTCGGCCATCCGTGCGAGGAAATCGCCGACCATGTTCTGCAGCGACTGTTCCTGGTTTTCGGTGAGCCCCATGCCGACGAAGGCGTTGAGCAGCGCTTCCTGGAAGTCGATGATCAGCTGCGAACTGGTGGCGCTTTGCTCCTGCTGCGCTTCGTGCAATTCCATGATGGTGTTGCCGACGCTCTCCAGCGCGGCCAGGACGCCCTCCTGCGCGCGCCGGCTGGCCGCTTCCGTCTGCAGCGCCTTGAGGCGCGAGTCGACGCCCTGCGCGGCGACCGACAGATGGTCGCGCAGGCGGCCGCAGAAGTCGGGATTCTCGAGCGGCAGGTTGTTGACCATCAGGGTCACCCGCTCGAAGTTGTGCACGCTGCGCCGGCGGAATTCGAAAATGCGCCCCTGATCGCGAACGTGCTCGATCACCGAGATCTCGAGCGGCAGGTCGTTGCCGGCGGCGCTGCGCGTCTGCGTGGCGCTGCCGACCCGCGTCTGCACGACGCCGTCGAGGCCGTAGCGGCGCAGCAAGTCGAGCAGCTCGGTGGAAATTTCGGCGGCGCTTTCCATGGCGATCAGCTTGCTCATGAACTGCAACAGGATTCCGGTCTCGTCCATGTTGGCCATGAACAGCGAAGACAGCATTTCCGCCTCGGCGATCTGTTCGGCGAGGCTGCGCTGATCGCGCACCATGTTTTTCGCCACCAGCAGCTTGCGCAGCAGTTCTTCGGGCTCGAAGGGCTTGACGATGAAGTCGTCGCCGCCGGCGTCGTAGCCGTTGATGCGCTCGTCGATCGTGTCGCAGGCGGTGACGAAGATCACCGGCGTCTTCTTCAGCGCCGCGTCGTTCCTGATTTCGCGGCACAGCGCGAAGCCGTCCATTCCCGGCAAATTGACGTCGAGAAAAAACAGGTCGGGCTTTTCCGATTGCATTTGCCGCAGGCAGTCTTCGGCGCTGGCAAACAGCTGCAACTGGCAATCGGGCTCGAGAATCGCGTCCATGACGCTGAGCACGACCGGATCGTCGTCGACTGCAAAGACTTTAAAAAGCTGACTCATGGCTCCCTCAATGCGCTTTTCGGGCGCTGATTGCGGCCGCTTCTGCCGGCACCGCCGGTGTTGCCGGCGATCGGCGCAGTTTTCTTATCGCTCATGAATGGCAAACCTCCTGTCCTGCCGGGCACTCGGCGGCATGACGGATGACATAGTCGCCAACTCGCGCGCTTTTGGGCATCCGTACTTTACGCAGAAAACAGCGGGAATTACGGAGTTGACTTGAAATATCCTCGCCAGGACGCAGCGGCCGCGCCTGCCGGACCGGGCGCGAGGCGACAAGCCCGGGCGCCATCGATCAATCGATGCAGTGCCGGCTTCTTCGGTATACTGCGCTCCTCGAATTTTCGCGGCACATCGCCATGAGTTCCTCACCGAATTTTTCACCGGATTCTTCACCGAATTCTTCACCATTACCGGCCGACATCGTGCGCGATGTGGCCAGGCGGCGCACCTTCGCCATCATCTCGCACCCGGATGCCGGCAAGACGACGCTGACCGAAAAGCTGCTGCTGTTCGGCGGCGCGATCCAGCTCGCCGGCACGGTGAAGAGCCGCAAGAGCGCGCGCCACGCCACCTCCGACTGGATGGAGGTCGAGAAGCAGCGCGGCATCTCGGTGACGAGTTCGGTGATGCAGTTCGACTATCGGGAGCACACGATCAACCTGCTCGACACGCCGGGCCACGAGGATTTCTCGGAGGACACCTACCGCGTGCTGACCGCCGTCGACGCCGCGGTGATGGTCATCGACGCGGCCAAGGGCGTCGAGGCGCAGACGATCAAGCTGCTCGACGTCTGCCGCATGCGCAACACGCCGATCATCACTTTCGTCAACAAGCTCGACCGCGAGGTGCGCGAGCCTTTCGACCTGCTCGAGGAAATCGAAGCGGTGCTCGGCATCGAATGCGCGCCGATCACCTGGCCGATCGGCATGGGCAAGACCTTTCGCGGCGTCTATCACCTGGGGGGCGACAGCGTGCTGCGCTTCGCGGCGGGCGAGGAGCGGCGCACCGAGGCCGAGCAGCTCAAGGGCGTGGACAACCCCCTGCTCGACGAACAGTTTCCCGGCGAAATCGGCAAGCTGCGCGAGGATGTCGAACTGATCCGCAGCGCCAGCACGCCGTTCAATCTCGTCGATTTTCTCGCCGGACTGCAGTCACCGGTATTCTTCGGCTCCGGCATCAACAACTTCGGCGTGCAGGAAATCCTGCAGGCCC
>CAIXAY010000467.1 GCA_903917505.1 uncultured beta proteobacterium
ACATCGCCGCTTCCCAGAGCTGGCCTTCCGACTGCTCGCCGTCGCCCATGACCACGTACACGTGCGCGGGACTCTTGTCGAGGCGCAGCGCCAGCGCCATGCCGACGCCGATCGAGAGGCCCTGGCCGAGCGAACCGGTGACCGCTTCGATGCCCGGGATCGTCAGGTCCGGATGGCCCTGCAGCAGACCGTTGAGGCTCTTGACCTGGGTCAGCGCTTCGCGCGGAATCCAGCCGAGCTCGCACAGGGCGGCGTATTGAATCAGCGCGGCGTGGCCCTTGGACAGGATCAGGCGGTCACGCCCGGCCCACTTCGGGTTGCTCTTGTCGAGCTTCATCTTGTTGAAATAGAGCACGGCCATCGTCTCGGCCAGCGAGCTCGAACCGCCCAGGTGGCCGGCCTTGCCGACGCCCATCATTTCCAACAGGTTATAACGGAGCTTGAGGGCTTTGCCTTTGAGCTCCTTGATCAACGCTTCGTTTGCCACGTGCTTCTCCTTTTATGAGACTTAACTTTCCAAAAAAACTTTCAGCATTTTTCCGTCCTGGTTATTTTCCAGGTCCTTGAACGCTTGCACGCCGTCGCCGAGCGCATAGACATTGGTCATCAGCGGCGAGATGTCGATCTTCTTTTCTTCGAGCAATTTCAGGCTGGCCGCGAAACCGGCGAAATCGTAGATGTAGTTGCCCTTGATCGTCAGCTCGGTGGTGACGATCTTCTGCATGTTCACCTCGACCATCTTCTGCGCGTTGCCGATCCACACCACCGTCCCGCCGATGCGCAGGCAGTCGAGCGAATTGGCGGCGGTCGGGGCGATGCCGACGGCTTCGATGGCAAAGTCGCACATCTTTCCGTGCGTGATCTCCTTCACGCGGTCGAGAAAATCGGCTTCACGCGGGTTGATCGTATGGTCGGCGTGCATCTTCTTCGCCGTCTCCAGCCGGAACTGCGTCGCATCCGAAACGATGATGTTGCGCGCACCGCGCAACTTGAGCAACGCGACGACCAACAGGCCGATCGTTCCCGCACCGATCACCATGCAATATTCGGCGTCCCTGATTTCCTGGTCCGAGATCTTGTGAACCGAACGGTAGGCGACGGCCAGCGGCTCGGTCATCGCCGCCTCGTTGAACGAGAGCGTAGCAGCGAAGGGAATCAGGTATTTCTCGTCGACGGCGATGGTTTCGGTCATGCTGCCATTGACGCTCATGACGCCCATCATGAAGCCCGCCGAGGGGCATACATTGGAAAAACCCTTCTTGCAAACGTCACAGACCCCGCAGAAGGGCTTGGGAAAAACGACGACCCGTTGGCCCGCACTGAAGCGGCCGCCGGCCGGGGCTTCCGCGATGGTTCCGGAGAACTCGTGGCCCATGATCATCGGTGCGGTACGGCGGCCGGTCTTGCCCAGATAGCCTTCGAAATCGGAGCCGCAGATGCCGTTGGACTTGACCGCGACGAGATACTGCCCGGCGCCGGCGACCGGCGGCGGGATGTCGCGCATTTCCATGGCTTTGTCGCCGAGGTAGTACAAGGCTTTCACGATTTCTCCTTATTGAATGAAGCCCAGCCAGCGCGGCACGACGAGCACCAGTTCGGGAATATAAGTGAGCAGCATCAGCGCGAAAACTTCGGCGCAGATGAAGGGGAATACCGCTTTCGAAATTTTCTCGATGCTGATGCCGGCGATCGGGGCCGCCGCGAACAGGCAGACGCCGACCGGCGGCGTGATCAGGCCGATGTTCAGGTTGACCAGCATGACCAGGGCGAAATGCAGCGGGTGGATGCCGAGCTGGATGGCGATCGGCAGCAGGATCGGCGCAAGCAGGATGACGCTCGCCGACGTCTCCATGATCATGCCCATGAACAGCAGCAGGATGTTGACCAGCAGCAGATAGACGTACTTGTTTTCGGTGATGCCGAGAATGATGCTGGCGACTTCTCGAGGCATATGCTCGAGCGTCATCACCTGGCTGAACAGCCCGGCCATGGCGATGATCAGCAGGATGATCGACGACGAGACCGCAGCCTTGACGAAGGACTCGATGATGTCCATGAAGCTCAGGGTCTTGAGCAGAAAGCAGCCGGCGATGATCGCGTAGAAGCAAGAAATCGCCGCCGCTTCGGTCGGCGTGAAGCGACCGGAAAAGATGCCGCCGACGAGGACCACCGGACACATCATGGCGATCAGCGATTTCCTGACGGTGACGATGGCGACCGGGAAAGGGATTCGTTCGGTGCGGCGCGGATGGCCGTTCTTGACCGCGAAGTAATAACTCATGATCATCAGCGCGAACCCGATGGCCAGGCCGGGAATGAAACCGGCGGCGAACAGCGCGCCGACCGATTCGCCGGTGGTCATGCTGTAGACCACCATGATGATGGAAGGCGGAATGATCGGCCCGATCACCGACCCGGCGACGGTGATCGCCGCCGCATACTGGGCTGTGTAGCCTTCCTTGCGCATCGAGGGAATCAGCACCGAGCCGAGCGCCGCGACGTCGGCAACGCCGGAGCCGGTGATGCCGGCGAAGAAGATGCTGCAGACCACGGTCACCTGCGCCATGGCGCCGGGGATGCGGCCGACCAGCAGCTTGGCGAAATTGACCAGCGAATCGGTGATCTTGGCGCGGTTCATCAATTCGCCGGCCAGGATGAAGAAGGGGATCGCCAGCAGCACGAAGTTGTCGCAGCCGCTGTAGAGCTTCTGGCCGATCATGTCCATCGGCACGTTGCCGACGAAGAGAAAATAGTAAAGGCCCGAACAGCCGAGAACAAAAGCGATCGGGATGCCGACCAGCATGGTCGCGACAAAAATGAAGGATATTCCCATGTCGCTTCCCCTATGAGCCGATCAGAATTGAATCGATGTCTTTCGCCTTCAGGATGCCGAAGAAACCGTACAGCAAATGCACGACCATCATGGCCATGCCGAGGGGAAGCGAAATCTTCACGTACATCATCGAGACCGGAATGATGTCGCCCATCATGCCTTCGGCGGCGAGCGCCGCTCTGAAGCTGTAGAAGGTGCTGAAAAACAGCAGGACGAAAATGGCGAGATAACCGGCCGTCACACAGACCTTGCCGACACGCAGCGGCATCGCCTGCATCAGCTGGTTGACCGCGACATGCTGCTTCTGCTTCAAGGCGGCGCTGGCGCCGATGAAACAGATGCTGACGAGGCCCCAACGGGACAACTCCTCGGACAGCGAAAAGTTGAGGTCGAACAGGCGGAAAATCACGCCGCTGAAGACCAGGCAAAAGACTGCGATGAGAATTGCCGCCGACAAAACGATGGCGAATTTTTCCAGCGCGTCGCTCAGTTTTCCAAGTATGTTCACAAAAAGACTCTCCTGCTTTGGCGATGGGCCCCCGGCTTGCGCCGGCGGGCCGGAAGATTAGCGGCTACTGCAATGCTCAGTAACCGAAATACTTCTCGCCTTCCTTGACGGTCTTCAGGAAACGATCGACGACTTCATTGCCGATCTCGCCGCGCAGCCAGGTGTAGGTCGGCTGGGCCGCGACCTTGAACTGCTCGAGTTCGGCCGGGGTCGGCACATAGACTTCCATGCTCTTGTTGATCGCCGCAAAATCGAGAACCCGCGACGCCAGTGCCTCGGCCGCGCGGTCGGCCCACTGGCCGTTATACGCGGCAGTCTTGATGATCTGCTGGTAGTTCTTGGGCAGCTTGTTGAACCAGGCGGCGTTGATGGTGATGAAGTCTTCGCTCCAGGTGTGGCCGTCGAGCGTGATGTATTTCTGCACTTCGTACCACTTGTTGGCAGCGATGTTCCAGATCGGGTTTTCCTGACCGTCGACGACGCCGGTCTGGGCCGCGGTGTAGATTTCGCCGGAAGCGAGCGGGGTTGCCGCGGCGCCCATGGCTTCGACCATCTTGACGTAGATCGGCGACTGCATGACGCGGAACTTCAGGCCCTTCATGTCGGCCGGGCTGTGGATCGGGCGCTTGCTGTTGGTGAAGTGGCGGGTGCCGTTCTGGCCGACGGCGAGCATCTTGAGGCCGGTCTTCTTCTCGAGTTCGGCGCACATGTCCTTCCACATCTGGCTCTGGTCGAAGAACCACCAGGCGATTTCGTCGGACTTGAAGACATAGGGCAGGAAGATGACCTGGACTTGCGGATACAGGCTGGCGATCGTCCCGGTCGTGATGACCATTTCGATGCTGCCCGACTTGGCCATTTCCATCGTCGCCTTGGTGTCGCCGAGCGCGTTGCCCGGGAACAGTTCGACGGCGATCTTGCCGTTGCTGTTGGCTTCGACCATGCTCTTGAAGACCAGCGCGAAGGCATGCTCGGGCAGCGGATTCTTCGCCATCGCCGGCCAGGTCGCCGCATCGTAATAAGCGAGGCGGATCGTGTACTCGGCTTTTTCCTTCTTCGCCGCTTCCTTGACCACCACGTCGGTTTTGTTCGTTTGGGCAACACTGGTCAGTGCGAAACAAGCCAAAGCCAGAACGACGATTGCTTTCATAAGCCTTTTCATGCTTTTCCCCTCAATTTAGTTCTTGTAGGTTGTATCACAAGTTCGTGATAGGTGATTAGCGCACAGCTGTTTTTCCCTGTCAACAGAAAACGGAGGTTCTACTTCGCGGGGTTCTTGGCCGAACCCTTCTTGTTGGTCTTGAGGATTGCCTGAATCGTTTCCTCGATGTGGGCGTCCATCAGCGTCTCGCACATGGCCTTGTCGCCCTTCTTCAGCGCGTCGATCAGCTTGCGGTGATAGCGCAGCCCGATCTCGCAGCCGAGCAAGCCGACGATGTCGACCATGGCTGACGACAGAATCACGTTGATAATCCCATAAACCTTGGTGACGAGCGGATTCTGGGCGACCTGCACAAGCCGGAAATGGAACTGGTAATCGGCGTTGGCGTGTTTTTTCGCGTCGTTGGCGTAGGCCACCATCGTCGCGTAGGTGTCTTCGAGGAAAGCGATGTCTTTCTTGGTGATTTTCGGCGCGGCCAGCGCGATCGCGCCTTTTTCGATGATCTTGCGGTATTCGAGGACGGTGATGATGTCCTGGTTTTCGTTGATCTGGATCAGCGGGTGGAAAGCGTCCATCGCGTTGATCGTCGAAAAGTCGCGGACAAAATTGCCGCCGCCATGCTTGGTTTCGACGAGGCCGAGAATTTCGAGCTGCTGCAGCGCCGCGCGTACGGTCACCCGGCTGACCCCGAAGCTCGCGCACAACTCATTTTCGGAGGGCAGCTTCTCGCCGACCTTCCAGACGCCTTCCATGAGTTGCGACTTGAGCTGCACATAGACTTGCGAGCGCAGCGATTCCTTCTTGATGCTCTTCAAAATGGCCAAGGCGGGCTCCTTATTTCTTGTGACACATAATACAACTATTGATGCACTCCGTGTCAAGCAGAATCATGCCGGGCGATTTACCACCGTTTCAGCGGTTATTACGGATAGCCAAAGCGGCCGTTTGCTGCGAGCATGGTCGTGGCAATAGACAGGGCAGGCGATGCATATTCACAAGCACGACCGCGAGCCGGTTCGCCGCACCGGCCTGATTGAATGGGCGTTGTTCGGTTTGGCCTTGCTGATCATCGGCGGCTACGTCGGGCAGTTCCTCTATTCGGACTATCAGCGCATAGCCGCCGAGGAGAGACATCGGCTTGCCGCGGCGGCCGATGTCGTCGAGCAGAACCTCGCCCGGCAACTGCGCGCCGTCGATCGATCGCTGGCCACCTTCATCGAGGACCTGCCGGCTTTTGGCGCCCTGCCGGGCAGCGCCGGACAGATCAACCGCCGCTTCAAGGCGATCAGCGAAGCGATCCCCGGCGTGCGCACCCTGGTCCTGACCGAAGCCGACGGCATCGCGGTGGCCAGCAACCAGCCGCCGCTGATCGGCATGAATTTCCACAATTCCGAGCGCCAGCAGCTGCTTCGCCAAAGCACCGACCCGGCCAGGCTTTACGTTTCGCCGCCTTTCGTGACGCCGCTCGGCAACTACGCCACCGGCGTGGCGAAAGCCGTGTTCGACCGGCAAGGCCGCTTCGCCGGCGGCGTCCTGGCGGTGCTCGACCCCGAGTATTTCAACACCCTGCTCGCTTCGGTCGGCTATGCGCCGGATATGCGGGCCTCGATAATCCACGGCGACGGCAAGGTGATCTCCATGGTTCCGGCGGCGCCGGGCATCATCGGCATGGACCTGGCAAGCAGCGACTCCAACTATTCCCGGCACGTCAAGAGCGGCGGCCATACGAGCCTGTTCGAGGGCCGTGTGGCGGCGACCGGCGAGAACCGCCTGGTGGTCCTGCAAACCATCCGGCCGGCGCAGGTGGCGATGGACAAGCCCCTGATCATCGCGGTAAGCCGCGACGTGCCGGCGCTCTACCTCGGCTGGCAACGCCTGGCCGGCCAGCAGGCCATCCTGTTCGGCGCGCTGGCGCTGACCAGCGCGGCGAGCCTGCTGCTCTTTCAGCGCCGCCGGCGCGCCCATCAAGCGCTGCTGGCCGAGCGCGACGGCGAGCGCCGGGAAGCCGCCCGGGCCATCCAGGAAAGCGAGGAAAACCTCGCCATCACCCTGCATTCGATCGGCGACGCGGTGATCGCCACCGACCCGCAGGGCCGCGTGACGCGCATGAACCCGACGGCCGAGCGCCTGACCGGCTGGGCGCTCGCCGAGGCGCTCGGGCGGCCCCTGCCCGAGGTGTTTCGCATCGTGCATGCCGACACCGGCGCCACCGCCGTCGACCCGGTGCAGCGCGTCATCGCGGCCGGCGAAGTCGTCGGGCTGGCCAATCACACCGCGCTGCTGGCCCGCGACGGGCAGCGCTATCAGATTGCCGACAGCGCCGCACCGATCCGCAACGCCGCCGGCGCAATCGTCGGCGTCGTGCTGGTGTTCACCGACGTCAGCGAACAGTACCGCATGGAACAGGCGTTGCGCGACAACGAAGAGCGCTACCGGACGGCCTTCCAGACCAGCCCCGACGCCATTGCGATCAGCCGCATCGACGATGGCGTCTATGTCGACGCCAATGACGGCGCCTTGCAGATGTTCGGCTGGGAACGCGACGAGATCGTCGGCCGCAGCACGGCCGACATCGGCCTCTGGAACAATCCGGACGACCGGCAAGCGCTGATCGCGCGGCTCGAACGCGACGGCTCGGTCGAGAATTTCGAAACCGAATTGCTGACCCGGGACCGGCGCCTGATCAACGTGCTGATGTCGGCCAACCGCATCGTCGTCAAGGGGCAGCGCTGCCTGCAGTCGGTAACGCGCGACATCTCGGCGCGCAAGCGGGTCGAAAAGGAACTCGAACTGCACCGCCATCACCTGGAAAATCTCGTCGCCGCGCGCACCGGCGAACTGGCCGAGGCCAACCGGTCGCTGATCCGGCACGCGGCGGAAATCGCCGATCTTTACGACCACGCGCCCTGCGGCTACCACTCGCTGGCCCCCGACGGGACGATCATCGCGGTCAACGAGACCGAACTCGCCCTGCTCGGCTACGCGCGCGACGAGTACGTCGGCCGCCAGATGCCGGAGTTCATGACGCCGGCGAGCCGGGCCGCCTTCGCGCTGAGTTGGGAGGAACTGTACCGCAGCGGCGTCGTGCGCGATCTCGAGCTCGAGCTGATCTGCAAGGACGGGACGATCATGCCCTTCCTGGTCAGCCGTGTACCGGCTCGCATTTCCTGGACACGGTTTTGCAACTCAGGCCGCCTTTCGTATGGCATAAGCCTGGCGGGCTTCAAGGGGTGACATGAAGTCCAGTTTTTCCAAACGCCAATGATGATTGTAACGTTCCTTGAACT
>CAIXAY010000468.1 GCA_903917505.1 uncultured beta proteobacterium
CACTTCCGGCATCATCGGCATGGAAGAAGGCTACAAGATGGCGATGGCCGTCTACCGCAGCATCGAGGCCGACGCGGGTAAACCGCTCGCCGACAAGCGCCCGCTCTTGCTGATCGTCGACACCCCGGGCAACGGGCCGGGCAAGGTCGAGGAAATCGTCGGCATGAACAAGGCCACCGGCGCTTACCAGTTGGCGCTCGCCGAAGCGCGCAAGAGCGGCCATCCGGTACTGGCCATCGTGATCGGCCGGGCGATCAGCGGCGCCTTCCTCTGCCACGGCCTGCAGGCCGACCAGATCCTGAGCCTTTCCGACAAGTACGGGACGATGATTCACGTCATGCCGCTGACCAGCATCGCGCGCATCACCAAACAGGACATCGAAAAACTGACGGCGCTGTCGAAAACCAATCCGGTGTTCGCGGCCGGCCCCGAGTTCTTCTTCCGCCTCGGTGGCGTCGAGGAGATCATCGACGCGCCGGCAGCGATACGCGACTGCGTGCTCAAGCATATCGACGAGATCTACCGGCTCAAGGCGGAGTCGCAGACCGACCGCCTCGGTCCTTGGGGACGCGGCGAACTCGGCGAGGAGCGCGGCGGGCGGACGGCGCGCAAGGCCGTGATGGCGCGCATGAACGAGCAGTTCGCGGCGCTCGCCGAGCGTTATCTGCGCGCCTGACCGAATCGACCAGAGCCCCTGGCATGCTCGCGCTCTCCGAACTTGAGTTTCTCGTCTCGTGCGTGAAATCCTCGCCGACGCTCGCGGAAATGCCGCGCCGCACGCTCGTCGACAAGGGAACGAACGGCCCGACGGCGGCGCACGTGATCGAGGAAATCCACACGCCGCTCAACGTCGCCTATGTGTCGTTCACGACCGGATCGAGCGCCTTCCAGAACATCGTCGGTGTCACCCATCAGGAACTCGACGATCGCATCGCCGCTTCGCGCCGCGCGCTCGACGGCTGCGCGATCAGCAGCGGCCAGCACATGCTGGTCACCTACGCGCCGCTGATCAACGTGTTCTGTGCGAGCGCGCTCAAGGAGCACAGCGTCGGCTGGTCCTTCCTCGAGCGCTCGAACCGCGATGCCCTGCTGCTCGCGCTGTGCAAGCAGCAACCCCAGGTGCTGCTTGGCGAATCGTCTTTCCTGCGCGTCGCGCTGGCGCAGGCGATCGAACTCGGGCTGGCGCCGGAACTGCCGAAGCAGCTCTGCCTGATCACCGCCGGCACGCCGCTCGACCTCGAACTGCTGCCGGTCGCGCAGAGCTTGGGCTACGTCGTGCACGATCTGTACGGCTGCCAGGAATTCGGCTGGCTGACGCTCGACGGCCTGCCCCTGCGCGACGACATCACGCTGATCGCCTCGCCGATCGGCGCGGAGTTCCGCGACGTCGCCGTCGGCGGGCTGCCGATGGGCGATTCCTTTCCCTTTTCCGCCGCAGGGCACATCTGCAACCCGCAGGGCAAGGTGCTCACTTACAAGCGGCGGCGAACGCACCCCGAATACGAAGTGATCGTCCAGGCGACGACGCGCGCGACGGCCGAACTGATCGAGCGGACCGCGCGCACCATCCTGCGCATCAAGGGGCGCGTCGTCAAGGTGTCGCAGGCTATCGCGCTCGACGCGCCCGAGACCCGGCTGCAGCTCGTGCCGACCCTCGTGCCGGGCGAGAGCGCCTTCGATCCGGCCGGCGCCATCGAGATTTGCGGCAGCCGCGCGACCCGGCTTTTCGAAAGCCTGGTCGACGCGCAGGCGGCGTTCCAGAGCAGCGCCAAGACCGATCCGACCTGGATCAAGCGGCGCTAAAGCCCATGACTGCCCTGCAACGCCATGACCTGCTGATGCTGACGCCCGCCTGCAGCGAGCGCATCGGCGCATCGATGGCGGACGATGCAGTCCTGCACGGCAAGCGCATGGCGCAGGAATTCGGCGCCGGGAATATTCCGGCGATCGTCAGGAGAAGCGCGCCTTGTGATGCCGGGAGCATAGGCGTCGGCATCAGTCTGCCGGTCCGCATCGACGACCATCGCCTGCGTTTTTCGGCGGCCGTGCTGCCGGCCGAAATCAGCGCAGTGATTTCGCCGTTCGAGCTGCTGGCATCGGCCGCGCCGTGCGCGTCGCCGCAACTTGACGCATTGAATCGCGTGCGCGCGGATTTGCCGATCGGCAGCGGCAATCTCGGCGTTTTCGGCGCCTGCGCCCTGCAGCTGGCGACCGGCAAGGATTATCTTCACGCGGCGTCGGATATCGACCTGCTGATTCGCGCGGAATCTTTCGCGGCGCTGTGTGTGACGCACGCGATGCTGTCCGAATTCGAGCGCGAGACATCGATCCGCGTCGACTGCGAAGTTGTTCTCGCTAACGGTGGCGGCGTCAAGCTCAAGGAACTGCTCAGCGAACAGAAATCGGTTCTGGTGAAAACGATGCGCTCGGTGGAACTGCTCAGTCGCGCCGAGGCGATCGCCTCGCTCGCGCAATGAATTTTTTTGCAGTGCTCATGTAATGGAGAATGGATAGCTCGAGTTCGTGGCGAAGCGGGTTGGAGAATAAATAGAGCGAATCAACAGTCGCGTTTGAATAAGTGTCGATAACAACGTCGTACAACCTTGGGAGGTGAATGATGGTAATTTTCGGAACCAGTTTGCTGGCAATCTGTTTCGTTGTCGGCATGTATCTTGGCGACCTGCTCGGTGTTGCGCTCGGGGTCAAAGCCAATGTGGGCGGCGTCGGCCTGGCCATGATCCTGCTCATCTTCGCGAAGATGTGGCTGGAATCAAAGAAGCTGATGCCCAAACCCACCGAAGCCGGCGTCGGCTACTGGGGGGCGATGTACATCCCGATCGTCGTCGCCATGGCGGCACAGCAGAATGTCGTCGTCGCCCTCAAGGGCGGCTGGGTCGCGCTGATTGCCGCGGTCGTGGCCTTCGCCCTGTGCGCCTGCTGCATCGCCCTCCTCAGCCGTACGGGCAAGCGCGGCGAACCGCTGCCGCCGCTCGATGCCCCGCTCGACGCCGTCATCCTCGCCGATGCACCCGGCGTCCGTTAAGGAGTTATCCCATGTTTGAAATGCTCTATAAAACCCTGACCCAGCAAGGCCTGGTCACGGCCTTCGCGGTGGTCGGCATCATCATGTGGGCCTCCGGCCATCTGTCGAAAATCCTGACCAACGGGCGCGTGCAGGGATCGGCGATCGCCATCCTGATCGGGCTCGCGCTCGCCTATTACGGCGGCATCGTCACCGGCAAGGAGAAGGGGCTCGCCGACATCACGCTCTTCTCCGGCATCGGCTTGATGGGCGGCGCCATGTTCCGCGACTTCGCGATCGTCGCCACGGCCTTCGAGGTGCAGTCGAGCGAAGCCAGGAAGGCCGGCTGGATAGGCGCGCTGTCGCTGTTCATCGGGACGGTCGTGCCCTTCGTGGTCGGCGCCAGCGTCGCGTGGATCTTCGGCTATCGCGACGCGGTGTCGATGACGACCATCGGCGCGGGCGCGGTCACCTATATCGTCGGGCCGGTGACCGGCGCGGCGATCGGGGCGAGTTCGGCGCTGATGGCCCTGAGTATCGCCACCGGCGTCGTCAAGGCGATCCTCGTCATGATCATGACGCCGGTACTGTCGAAATTCATGGGCCTCAACAATCCGCGCTCGGCGATGATTTTCGGCGGCCTTGCCGGAACGGTCAGCGGTGTTTCCGCCGGTCTCGCGGCAACCGATCGCCGGCTGGTGCCCTATGGCGCACTTGTCGCGACCTTCCATACGGGCCTCGGCTGCCTGATGGGACCTTCGGTGCTTTACCTGGCGACCAAAGCGCTGATGGGCGGCTGAGCCGTCGAACTCGCGTATTCGCCGATACGGGGGCTGCCGCGCGCAGCCCCCGTTCTTTTCGCCGTTCGGTGCGGCGAACGCGCGTGCGACTCTCGAACTTGGCGAAACAGCCAATCCTTGCTGGTGGCCATTGCTTTCGCTAGACTTGCCCAACGACAGGTTCCAACGAACTTTTTTCCTCTCGGCCCGTTCCGCTCCGGCGATGATGCAAATCGCCGCAGCGGATAATCATGGAAAATTCATGAGCAAGGAAATCTGCGACGAGATCACTTTCCGCAAGCTGGAGATATTTCTGGCCTATATGGAGAAGGGGAATCTGGCCAAGGCCGCCGAGAAGCTCGAGATGAGCAGTGTCAGCGTTCATCGCGCCCTGCATTCACTCGAAACTGGCGTGCGCTGTTCGCTGTTCCGCCATGAAGGGCGAAGCCTGATTCCCACCGAAGCTGCGCGCGTATTGTCGGAGACCGCGTCGACGGTGCTCGATTTGATGAGTCACGGGATTCAGACGACGCGCGAAGCTGCCGGCATGTACGCCAACAAGATCCGCATCGGAACCTTATATTCGCTGACTTCGCAAACCGTCCCGCGCATTTTCATCGACCTCAAATCGCGCTGCCCGCATCTCGGCGCTGAATTCCTTCTCGGCTCCAATACCGACCTGACGGACAAGCTCAAGCGCGGCCAGGTCGATGCGACGCTGATGGCCATTCTGTCGCCCGATTCCGAGATCGAAACGATAGAGCTGTTCGTGGACATGATTTATTTTGCCGTGCCCGCCGAATCCGGCTATGCCTCGTACGAGAGCATCGGTCTTGACGAAGTGCGCGATGAATCCTTCGTTTCCCTGACCGGCGGGTTTGCCACGTCGAAAGGTTTCCATGAGGCCTTCCTGCGCGCCGGCTTCGCGCCGCGCATCGTGATGGAGGTCGGTGACATTTTTGCGGTGATGAACCTGGTGCGCGGCGGCGTCGGCTACTCGCTGCTGCCCGGCAGGGTGCGCAATCTGTTCGGTGACCAGATCAGGTTCATTCCGCTGAAGGAGGAATTTCAGGTCCGCCAGACCATTGGACTGTGCTTCCTGCGCGTGCGCGAACGCGACCCGAATCTCCTGGCTTTGGCGGCAGTGTGCAGGATGGCGCAGCGCAACCAGTATTCGCCCTCCATCCGCGATCTCAAGATTGAGCCTGCGCTATTCTAGGCAGGCGGCACGGCAGTGGCTTACAATGGCTGCCGATCAGGATCAGCCCGACGCGCATGGTTGGGCATTGCTGTTCATGGCCGTTACGTCGCCGGGCTGCAGTCACTTTTCGCCGGCATGAATACGGCACCCGCATGGCACACTGCCGCCGCCAAAAGTGATGCTTGGAATTAGCACTGGATTTCAATGAGTACCCGGATGAAAACAAAACTGCTGCTGACCGCGGCGATGACCCTGCTCCTCTGCGCGTGTGTCGTGGCACCGCCCAGCCGGCCCTACTACGCGGAGCCCGTCATGATGGCGCCGCCACCGCCGCGCGTCGAACATTACGGCCCGCCGCCGACCACTGGCTATGTCTGGATCGCCGGTTACTGGGCTTGGACGGGCGGGCGCCACGAGTGGGTGGCCGGCCATTGGGAAGCGCCGCGTCACGGGCATCATTGGGTTCCGCATCACTGGGAACAGGAGGGCGACCACTGGCGCTTGCATGAAGGCCATTGGGACTAGCAAGGGTCTTGCCGGGAGGCTGCGTCAATGGGACCGGGGAAACTTCTGCTGATCGTCACGGCGAGTCTTTTCTGCTCGCTGCTGCGGGCCAACCCGGCGCCCTGGTACCGATGGCACAGTCCGCAGGCCGATATTGAAATCTGCTCGCAGACCTCGCCAGGCGATGGCTGGGTCGTCGTCAAGGGACCCTTCGAAGACGCGCTGTGCAAGAAGCTGGGCTTGCCGCATTGACCTGAATCAGCGGGCCGGACGAGCGGCCCGCCATGAAAACCAGAATCTGAATCGTCAGGACCGCCCGTAGCTCATTTGGATAGAGCACTTGGCTTCGAACCAAGGGGTAGGGAGTTCGAATCTCTCCGGGCGGGCCAGAACAAACGCAAATGCTTGGCTTCCCGAATCTCGATCGTCTTATCGGTCGAGATCCTCGTCGCTGCCGTCCAAAGAGAACGCTCGATCTCGACCCTCCGCTGCGCAATTTTTGCGCCGACCCTGTTCGCGAAGAGGCCCGTCAAGCAAGCCTTTGCGGGGCAGCACGGATCGACCGCACCCGGTCTATCGGCGCTTTTTCCGGGCACGATTGATTCCGCTTGACACATGTGATACGACCATTAAGCTAACCAAGCCATTTCTAAAGTTCTTCAACCATAAGGGGGAAGTCATGAAAACGAATCGACGTCTGTCCGTGCTTCTGTGCGCCCTGAGTGTGGGCCTGTGTTCGTTCGCCTGGGGGGCTGACAAGGTGACGATCAAGCTCGCGAACTATTTCGCCATCAGTCACCCGCAAAACATCGCGCTCGAGAAGGCTTTCAAGCCGCTGCTCGAATCGGGGTCGAAGGGCAGCCTGACGGTGAATTTCTATCCGGACAATCAGCTCGGTTCGGAAAAGGAATTCATCGACGGGATCCGGCTCGGCGGCATCCAGATGGGCATCATCGGCATCATGCTCGGCGAAAAGTACCCGCTCCTGAAGCTCGGCGAATTTCCCTATCTGTTCGACAACGTCGATGTCGGCTACAAGATTCTGAACGACAATATCGACGAACTGACCGCCGATCTCCTCAAGGGCGACGGCATGCGCACGCTCGGCATCACCGTCAATGGGGTACGCGCGATCTCCAACAGCAAGCACCCGATCAACAGCCCGGCCGACGCCAAAGGCATCAAGCTGCGCATTCCGCAGGTCAGCATGTACACGGTGATGGGCAAGGCGCTCGGCTTCAGCGTCGTGACCATGCCCTACGGCGAAATATTCACGGCGCTGCAAACGGGGGTCGTCGACGGCCAGGAGAATCCGCCGACGACGGTGCTTGCCAGCGGCTGGTATGAAGCGCAGAAGTACATCGCGCTGACCGACCACTGCATTGCCTACAATTACGTGGTGGTCAACGAGAAGTTCTACCAGAGCCTTTCGCCGGAAAACCAGGCGGCGCTCAAGGCGGCGGTCAAGGAATATGCGGCGCTTGAACTCAAGCTGTACAAGGAAGGCATGCAGAAGGACATCGACACCCTGAAGAGCAAGGGCATCGCGTTCACCACACCGGCGCGCAAGCCGTTCAAGGATCTGGTCCTGGCCGCCTACCCGGAAATGCTCGGCCCCGATCCGAAGCTGAATGCGATGGCGAAGCGTTTCCTCGATCTGCAGAAGTGACTCGTATCGAGTAAAGATGAACGGGCGGCAGGCTGCTTGCCAGTTTGTCGCCCATTCTTTTTGCTGCCCCCTTGTCTGAAGGAAAGCATTCGATGAGTGAAATTCCAGAAGTGCCGCGTTCCGCTCTCGGCAAATTCCTGAGCAACGCGGCTGAGAACGTGCTGTTTGTCCTGTTCGCGGTGATGGTCTTCGTCGTTTTCGTGAACGTCGTCGCCCGCTATGTTTTCGACAATTCGATCATCGCCTCCGAAGAGCTCGCCCGCTATACCTTCGTCTGGGCTTCGTTCCTCGGCGCGATTTTCGTGCTGGCCGAGGACGGGCACATCGGCGTCGATCTGGTCGTCAAGAAGCTGCCCCCGGCGCTGCGCAAGATCGTCCTCGTCTTCGCCAACCTCTGCATGCTGACACTTGCCGGCATCTGCACCTGGTACGGCTACGTCCTCGCGGAAAGCACTTTTAACTGGCCGTCGCCGGGGACGGGCATTCCGTACGGGTATATCGGCCTGATCATCCCGATCTCCTTCGCCGCCATGTTCGTCATCCTGGTGCGCAAGACCATTGCCCAGTTCAGGAGCCGGCCATGATTCTGTTCTTTCTGCTGTCCCTGACCTTCTTCATCGTGCTCGGCATCCCGATCGGCTTTGCCCTCGGGCTCACCAGCGTCGTCATGCTGATGTTTCTCGGCGAGAGCGACTTCTTCATCGTTCCGCAGAATATCCTCAAAGGCGCCGACAACTTCTCGCTGATGGCCATTCCCTTCTTCATCCTGGCCGGCGAAGTGATGAACGAAGGCGGCCTGTCGCTCGGCATCGTGCGTTTCGTGCAGACTTTGCTCGGCCACATCAAGGGCGGGCTCGGCTACGTGGCCATCGTCGCCAGCATGATCTTCGCCGGGATTTCCGGCGCGGCGGTCGCCGACACCTCGGCCATCGGCTCGGTCATTCTGCCGATCATGAAAAAGGAAGGCTACGACGTCAACAAGAGCACCGCCATCGTCTGCGCCGCCGGCACCATCGGCCCGATCATCCCGCCGAGCATCCCGATGGTGGTGTTCGGCGTCGTCGGCGGCGTCTCGATCACGCGCATGTTCCTCGGCGGCATCGTACCGGGCATCATCACCGGCCTGCTGCTCTTTATCAGCTGGCGCGTGGTGACGCGGAAAGATGCCTTCGTCACTTACCCGCGCGCCTCGCGGCAGGAAATCTGGGCCGCCTTCGTCGAAGCGATTCCGTCGCTGATGCTGCCGGTCATCATCCTCGGCGGCATCCTGAGCGGCATTTTCACGCCGACCGAAGCCGGCGTGGTCGCGGCGGTCTATGCGCTCGTCGTGTCGATCTTCGTTTACAAGCGGATCAATTTCAGCCAGTTCAGAAGCGTCTGCATCAAGTCGGCGAAAGCGACCTCGGTCGTCATGCTGGTGGTCGCCACCGCG
>CAIXAY010000469.1 GCA_903917505.1 uncultured beta proteobacterium
GCCTTCATCGTCCTCGCCTTCATGGTCGCCGCCAGGAACTGGATCGAGGCGACGCGCGCCGCGCGCGCCCACCTGCCGCTGCCGGCCCCGACCTCGGCCGGCGGCTGCCACTGAGCCGATGAATCAGCAAAAGCGCGCCGAAATCTTCGCGCGCCTGCGCGAAGCCAACCCGGCGCCAACCACCGAGCTCGCATACGACAGCACCTTCCAGTTGCTGATCGCCGTCATCCTTTCCGCACAAGCCACCGACAAGAGCGTCAACCTCGCGACGCGCAAGCTCTTCGCCGACGCGCCGACGCCGCAAGCGATGCGCGCGCTCGGCGTCGCCGGTCTCACAACCTACATCAACCGCATCGGCCTGCACCAGGGCAAGGCGAAAAACGTGATCGCCACCTGCGCCGAACTCATCGAAAAGCACGGCGGCGAAGTGCCGCACGATCGCGCCGCGCTCGAAGCGCTGCCGGGTGTCGGGCGCAAGACGGCCAACGTCGTCCTCAACACGGCGTTCGGCGAAGCGACGATCGCCGTCGACACGCACATCTTCCGCGTCGCCAACCGGACGCGCCTGGCCACCGGCAAGACCGTCCTCGCCGTCGAGCGCAAGCTGGTAAAATCGATACCGGACGAATACCAGCACAACGCCCACCACTGGCTGATCCTGCACGGGCGCTACGTCTGCAAGGCACGCAAGCCGGAATGCTGGCGCTGCATCATTGCCGACCTCTGCGAATACAAGGACAAGACTGAGCTTTACGAGGCAAAGAAATAAAATCAAGCACAACGGGCACAACGCACACAACGAAATCCCAAGAATGACCGATGACAATATCCTTATGGCGGATATTTCAGTCGGTAATTTTGAATTTCGCTTCTCGTTGTGTGCGTTGTGCCCCTTGTGGTTAAACCGCTTTTCGCTAAATACCCAATGACCGTCGCCACCGCCCTTGTTTCAGGCAACGACCCGCTGCCGCAGCTTGCCGAAGCGGCCGTCGCAGAGGCGCTCGCCAAGGCCCGGCTTGATCAGGCCAATGGCATACTCCTTTTCCTGACCCCGGAATTCGGGCGGCACGCCCAGCAGGCGGTCACCGCGGCGGCGCGCGCGGCGCAATGCACCCAGGTCGCCGGGGCCGTCGTCTCGGGCGTATTCAACGAAACAGGCTGGGTGGTCGACCGCCCGGCGGCGGCCGTCATGGTCTTCGGCGGCGGCCTCTCGCTGACGCACGGCGTGGCGGGCGACGCGCCGATTCTGAGTTATTCGGGCGCGACCTTCCCGCCCGAGTGGGGCGAGTCCGGGACGCGTTTCGGCGGCAGCTTCGGCGGCGGCGCGGCGTACGCGGAGGCCGTCGTCTGGCAACAGAGCCGCCTGACCACGCCGCCGCGCTGCAGCGTGCAGATCCTCGGCGCGCAGGTGGACCTCGCCGCTTCGAGCGGCATGCAGTTGCTCGGCGAAGCGCTCGCAGTGGAGGCGGCCAACGGCTACGATCTCGAACGGCTGGGCAGCCAGGCTGCGCTGAAGAGCTTGAACCGCGCGCTGCCCGGCGAATTCCGCCAGCATGCGGCGCAACAACTGCATCACCTCGCCGCGCTGCTGATCGACGGCAAGGGCAGCGCCGAAAGCGCGCTGGCCGAAGGCCGCTGTCGCGCCGTGGCGATCATCGCGCTCAACGCCGACAACTCGCTGACCCTGGCCGAGCGGGTCGTTCCCGGCCAGCGTCTGGCCTGGGCCATCCGGCAGCCGGCCAGCGCCGAAGCCGACATGCGGCAGACGATCACGCGGCTCGCCGGGCGCGACTGCCGTCCGGCCTGCGCGCTGGTCTTTTCATGCATCGGCCGCGGCCCTTATTTTTACGGTGGTGAAGACCGCGACCTCAAGGTTCTCTGCCAACGCTTTCCCGGCCTGCCCCTGCTCGGCAGCTACGGCACCGGCCAGATCGCCACGGCGCGCGGCGGCGCCGAAATGCACAACCGCCAGCTGCAAAATGCCGTTGTCACGGCGCTGATCAGCCCGAAGGAAGCCCATGTTCAATCCATCGCGTGAACAGGTTCGCCGCTTTTTCTGCGAAGCCTGGCGCAAGCACCGCGAGCGCCTGCCGCTCGAAGGCGCCGAAGCGACAGCCGCCGACCTCATCGAGCTGCATCCCGAATATCATGCCCTGCTCGAAACGCCGGGCGCCGCCGTCGAACAGGAGTTCACGCCCGAAGGCGGCCAGATGAATCCCTTTCTCCATCTCTCATTGCACCTGGCCATCGCCGATCAGATCAGCGTCGACCGGCCGGCCGGAATTCGCGCCGCTTACCAGGCGCTGCGCCAGAAGCTGGAAGTGCATGCGGCCGAACACGCGATTCTCGAATGCCTGGGCGAGACGCTCTGGCGCGCCCAGAGCGAGGGCGGTACGATGGATGCCGAGCAGTATCTGGAATGCGTACGCCGGGCCCTGGCCCGCTAAGACCACAAGGACTCCGCATGCAATTTACCTCAATGATCCTTTCCAACGTCGAGATCTCGCCCGGCTACTGGCGCATGCGCCTGACCGCGCCGCCGGAATTTTCGGCGGCCCGGGCCGGCCAGTTCGTCATGGTGCGCGTCAGCGCGGCGATCGATCCGCTCCTGCGCCGGCCCCTGGCAATCTTCGACATCGGCATGCACAAACCGCCGCAGAGCGGCTCGCAGGCGCAACCCTTCTTCGAGATGCTCTATCGCGTCGTCGGCAAGGGTACGGCGATGCTCTCGGTGCTGCATGAGACCGACCTGCTCGACATCCTCGGCCCGCTCGGCAGCGGCTTTCAACTCGGCAGCATCGATGAGGAGAAGCTGATCGTCGGCGGCGGCATCGGCCTCGCGCCGCTTTACCTGCTGGCCCGCGAACTCGTCGCCCAGGGCTCGCCGGTGCGTCTTTTCGCCGGCGGCAGGACGCGCGACGACATCCTGTGCACCACCGAATTCGAACGCCTCGGCGTCGAGTGCTATACGGCGACCGAGGACGGCTCGCTCGGCGAACAAGGCTTCGTCACCGTCGCGTTAAACCGCCGCCTCGATACGCTCAAGGGCCGCGCCACGCTCTACGCCTGCGGGCCGGACGGCATGCTCGCCGCCGTCGCCAAAATCGCGGCGGAACGCAACATCCCGTGCCAGGTGTCGCTCGAAGGCTATATGGCCTGCGGCGTCGGCGCCTGCCTCGGCTGCGTTGCGCCGGGCAAGGGCCACAGCGAGGCGACGCCGGACTTCCGCTGCGTGTGCACCGAGGGCCCGGTCTTCGAAGCTGCCGATCTCCTGTGGGGAGCGCACGCATGAAATTCGACCTCAAGCTTGACCTCTCCGTCAATCTCGCCGGCATCGCCTTGCGCAACCCGGTGATGACCGCTTCGGGGACTTTCGGCTACGGCGAGGAGTTCGCCGATTACGTCGATCTGCTCTCGATTGGCGCCTTCGTCACCAAGGGCCTGTCGCTCAAGCCGCGCGCCGGCAATCCGACGCCGCGCATCGTCGAGACGCCGGGCGGCATGCTCAATGCCATTGGTCTACAGAACGTCGGCATCGAGGCTTTCATCGCCAAGAAGGTCCCCTTCCTGCGCTCGGTGAACACGCCGGCGATCGCCAATTTCTTCGGCGACACCATCGACGAGTACGCCGAGATGGCCGGCCGCCTCGACGCGATTCCGGAAGTCGCGGGCCTCGAGATGAACATCTCCTGCCCCAACGTCAAGCAGGGCGGCATCGTTTTCGGCGCCGACCCGGCCTGCGCCGCGAGCGTCGTCGCCGCCTGCCGCGCGATGACGAAAAAGCCGCTGCTCGTCAAGCTCTCGCCGAATGTCACCGACATCGTCGCCATGGCGCACGCCTGCGAGGATGCCGGCGCCGATTCGCTGTCGCTGATCAACACCCTGGTCGGCATGGCCATCGACTTGAACAAGCGCCGTCCGGTGCTGGCCAACATCACCGGCGGTTTTTCCGGCCCGGCGATCAAGCCGATCGCGCTGCGCATGGTCTGGCAGGTCGCCAAAGCAGTGAAGATACCGGTCGTCGGCATCGGCGGGATCATGAACGCCACCGACGCGCTCGAATTCATCCTCGCCGGCGCCACCGCGGTGCAGGTCGGCACCGCCAGCTTCATCAACCCCGGCGCGGCGCAGAAGATCGCCGAGGACATGGCGACCTGGCTGGTCGCCAATGGCGTTGCCGACGTCAAGAGCCTGATCGGCGCGCTCGAAGTGTGAACGGCCGCGCCCCGCTCAGGGGGCCGTGGCGGCGATGAGTTCGATGATTTCCTCGGCGTAGGCGACGCGTTGCCCCGGCCGCAGCTTGGCGCGCTTGCGCGTCTCGACGGCGCCATCGACCTGCACCTTGCCGGCCGCGATCTCGGCGTGCGCGTAGCCGCCCGAGTGGCACAGGCCGGTGGTCTTGAGCAACTGGTCGAGCTGGATGAACTCGCCGCGGATTTCAAATGTAGTCATCAAAAGCTTTCAAAGGGAAAGTGGCGGCAGGCCGTGGCGCCGCCGCGCGCGATCGCAGGCGTCGTCGCCGATGCCGAGCGGCGCGTAGGGCGCGAAATCGCGGCAGGGTCCGGGGCGTTGTTCGTAGATCATGCAGCGTACCTTGCTGCCTATTTCACCTTCGAGCGCCACGCAACACGGCGGCGCGGCGTCGGTGCCGCGCATGCGCACCAGCGTCGCGGTCAGCGGCAGGGTCAGCGCGACCGGCACGCCGGCGCGCTCGCCGTCGGCCAGATCGAGCCGGTGAAAATCCACGCGAAAAGCCGCGCAACAGGCGCCGCAACTGAGACAGGCAAGCTCCGACATGGGCCAACGCTTTCGTGAAAAGGTCTGATTGTCGCGCAGCCGCCTTTGCGCGGCAAACATTCACAGCGTCACGACGGCCCGATAGAGCGTATGCCCCGAGTCAAGATACTTGCGCTCGAACGGCGTCAGCGCCTCGCGCGGCAGATAGTCTTCGCAGCGGGCGGCGGCGTGCGTCAGCCGTTCGACGGCGAAACAGAATTCGTCGACATAGATTTTCCAGTTACTGCGGCACTCGAGCACGCCGCCGAGTTCAAGCAGCGTCGAAAAAACCGGATGCCCGTGCCAGCGCCGCGCCAGCTGGCCGATCTTCGGCCAGGGATTGGGATAGAGCAGGTAGTGGCGCGCCGGACGGATACCGGCATCGCGCAGCAGGCGCCAGTAGTCGACGAGGTCGGCGCGCACCAGGTCGAGATTGGCCGGCAGCCCGCCGGCCGCGTCGCGCGGCAGGCACAAGCGCGACTGGGCGCGCCGCAGGCGCGCCTGTGACTGATCGACGCCGATCACGTAATGGTCGGGATAAGTGCGCGCCAGCGCGATGCTGCTCGCGCCGCCGCCGCAGCCCGCGTCGAGGATCAGCGGCGCGGCGGGCGCAAGCGCCGCGCGGCGCGCCATGCTCGCAGCGAAAGCGGCGCGATTGTAATCGGCGTAGGGCTTTCTGAACGGCGCATGCCGGTGCCGGTCGAGCAGCCGCGCGAGGTGTTCGTGGACACCGCCCTGGGCGCTGGTCGGAACGCGCGAATTGGCCTGCATGCGCTCAGGCGGACAGCAGGACGGCAGCGACCGGCACGCCGTGCATTTCGAGCACGCGGCTCGTTTCCGCACAGCCGCGCAGCGGGCGCACCGCCCAGTACAGCGCCTCGGCCTGGACAAAACGGCGGCGCAGCGACGCCAGCCACAACTTCAGGCGCCCCGGCGCATGCCGCGGCTCGACGCGCCCCTGCACCTGCGACCAGAATTCGGCGAGCAGCGGCAGCAGCTCCAGCCACTCGGCATCGCGCGCCGCCAGCGCTGCGGCCGGCGCCGCAGCGCCCGGGGACATGGCCCGGATGCGCCGCGCGAGAAACGGGTCGACCACCGCGCCGCGCCCGAGCATCACGTCGGCGCAAGTGCTGGCCGTGCGGCACAGGCGGTAATCTTCGGGCGTCCACACCTCACCGTTGGCGATCACCGTGACCTTCACCGCGGCACGGATGCGCGCGATCCACTCCCAGTGCGCCGGCGGCTTGTAGCCCTCGACCTTGGTGCGCGCATGCACGACCAGAGAAGAAACGCCGCCGGCTTCGAGCGCGCGCGCGCACTCGATCGCCTTGCCGGTGCCGCTGACGCCGAGGCGCATTTTCGCCGAAACCGGAATGTTCGGTGGCACGGCATCGCGCACCGCGCGAACGATTCGTCCGAGAAGCTCGGGATCGTCGAGCAGCGTCGCGCCGCCGCCATGGCGGTTCACGGTCGGCGCCGGGCAGCCGAAGTTCAGGTCGATGCCGGCCGGCGCAAGCTGCGCGAGCTGTGCGGCGTTCTCGGCCAGGCACGGCGGATCGCTGCCGAGCAGCTGGACGACGACCGGCGTTCCGGCAGGCGTGCGGCTGCCGCGGTCAAGCTCGGGGCAGATGCGGCGGAAGGTTTTCGCCGGCAGCAGCGTCCCCGACACGCGGACGAACTCGGTGACGGCGCCGTCGTAACCGCCGACGCGCGTGAGCACGTCGCGCAGCACGCAGTCGGCGAGTCCTTCCATGGGGGCGAGCAATAGTCGGCTCATAAGTTGACGCATGATACTGAAAAACCCGCCGGGAACCGCTGTCGCCAAGGCGCCCGGGGAGAAAAACATCGGGCTTCCCGGATTTTCGATCTTATTTGGTCGGATCGTATTTGCTTTGATAACCCGGATTTTCCGCGGGCCGCATGGCATTCGGATAATTCCAGTCCGTCTTGATGTCGACCGAGACCTTCTTTATCTGCTTGAACACTTCGTAGGGATTCGCGATCGCCACGAACTGATCGCAAGGCCGCCTTCTGCCGTCGCCCGAGCTTCCCGAAAATGCCTGAATGGTCCCAACGCCGAACAGGTTTTCAATCGGACCGACGTTGACCTCGATATCCGCAATCTTGTCGTAGTCGATCGCCTTGAAATCGATTCCGAAAAAACCGCTGCGCATCAACAACCGTTTGTTGGTGATTGCATAGCAGGTGTTGTTGAAAACGAGATACAGGCGCGCCATGTTCAGAATGCTCGCCCAAAACGGGAGCAAGTGCAGCGCGAAAAAAGGAATGGCGAATCTCGCCATGTTCGCAGGCATGTTGCGGATGAATCCGAAATAATCGATCGCCCCCCATATCAATCCGATGACCAGAAACGGAATCCCCGAACAGAGGAATGGAACGAAAACGGGCTTGCCAATCCACAGCATGCTTTCGTCTTGATCCCGCACCGCCTCGAATTGCGGTGGAATGTTTTGATCTGTCAGCACCGAAGCTCTCTTTGTGATAAATCGTGCCGCAAAAAGCCGCCGGAACAAGTGTGCCCTGTCTGTCGCGCCAGTTCGCACGCATCGTCGATGATCACAGGGCATCGGTATATTTGCGCACGGCGCCGGCTGCCCGCGGTCCTGATCGTCATACGGCACCGGAGGCGCTAGAATAACACGCAGTGGGAAGTGATTTCGGCCCAGCAAGCAAGCGGAATATCTATCGAAACAGCCTGATCTTGTCGATTCAGGCGAATAATTTGCCGAGATGAGGTTGGCCATGGAACAACAAGAAAAGTCGCAGTACCAGGCCGTAGTGCACCGGATGCTGACCACGATGGTGGGGATGAAGGGTTCGGACCTGTTCATCACGGCAGGCTTCCCGCCGGCAATCAAGCTGAATGGCAAGATCACCAAACTCAATGACACGCCGCTCACCGCGGAACAGGCGCAGAAAATGGCGCACGCCATTTCGACCGAGAAGCAGTGGCAGAATTTTATCGACAGCAAGGGTTCGAACTTCGCCATTTCGCTCGAAGGCATCGGTCGTTTCCGCATCAATGTATTCACGCAGCAGCAGCGCGCCGGCATGGTGATCCGCGTCATCACCACCGAAATCCCCGATTTCGACAGGATGAATCTGCCGCCGGTCCTGAAGTCGGTCGTGCTCGAAAAGCGCGGCCTGGTGCTGCTGGTGGGCGGCACCGGGTCGGGCAAGTCGACCACGCTGGCCGCGATGCTGGGGGTACGCAACCGTGAAACGCACGGTCACATCATCACCATCGAGGACCCGGTCGAATTCGTGCATACCCACCTCAATTGCATCGTCACCCATCGCGAGGTCGGCGTGGACACGGTGGGGTGGTTCGACGCGCTCAAGGACTCGCTTCGCCAGGCCCCGGATGTCATCCTGATCGGCGAGATTCGCGATCAGGAGACGATGGAATATGCGCTGAATTTCGCCGAGACCGGGCACCTTTGCATGGCCACCCTGCATGCCAACAGCGCCAACCAGGCAATCGACCGCATCGTGAATTTCTTCCCCATCGAAAAGCGCGAGCAGGTGTTGAACGACATCTCGCTGAACATGCGCGCCATCATTTCGCAGCGGCTGGTGCGCAAGATCTCCGGCGGGCGTGCCGCCGCAATCGAGATTCTGTTGAGCACGGCGATGGCGAGGGATGCAATTGCCAAGGGCGAGGTCGGGGCATTGAAGGAGATCATGAAGAAATCCGTCGAACAGGGAATGAAGACTTTCGACCAGTGCCTGTTCGAACTGTACGACGCCGGCGAAATTTCCCTGCAGGAGTTGCAGCTCAATTCCGATGCCAAGGGCGACCTGATGCTGCGCCTGAAGCTGCAAAGCGCACGCTTCACCAGGGAGGTGCTGGGCGGCGATGCGGGCAGCCAATCGAGCGGATTGTCTTTTGACGGCCAGGTGGACCCGGAGAAGGAAGCCGCGAAGAAAAAGGCGGAAGAAGACGCCGAGCTGCAAGAAGCGGCGCTGAAAAAAGCGGCGGCCGCAAGAGCCGCGCCGCTCGCGCTGGAGCCGTCCGAACGGCCGCCGGCGCCAACGAAGGCATGAACCGATTATTCGCCAGACAAGGAGCATGCATGGACGAGTTCGCAGCGATCGAAGACAATTTCTCCAGTTTCGCCAGGCTTCTCGTCGAAGACGCTGCGGTTCGCTTCAAGGCGCTGCGCAGTTGTTCGTTCTTCGACCCCGTGCCTGATGCATGGCTGGTGCGCATCGCGGACATGGCGCAAATCCGCACCTTCTATTCCGATGTTTGCCTTACCAGGCAGGACGAAGAAACAAAGGCCCTCTACGTCATCCTGCTCGGCAGCGCCGAAGCCTACCGCAACGGCAAGCTGGTTGGAACGATAGATACCGGCGAATGCATCGGCGAGGGCGTGTTCTTTGCCAATGCGGACATCGCGAGCTCAGCGACCGTGATCGCCGATTACAAGATCATTGCGGCGCAATTCGACAAAACCACCATCGCCAGCCTGCAAGCCGATGCCGGGGCCATGGCCTGCATCGACAAAGCCCTGCTGCTGGCGCTCTTCAGGAAATTGCAGGGCGCCAACCGCAAGATCGAACAGCTGCTGCTGATGAAGGCGATCGATGGCAAGGGCCGATAGCATTTTGCCGGCGCAGAGCAATTCAAGGGCTTTACTGGCGGGCGCTTGCTGATCCAGCGTCATCGGCGTGGAAAAGCCGAAATACGGCAAGTTTGAAAAAGCGCGCCAGCGAGCGACGAAGCTACTGCGCGTCGACGCGCCCGCGCAAGACCTTGACCGCCCCGCGCCTGACCTTGCTTTCGATGCGCTTCTTTTGCGAACTGCGCGTCGGCTTGGTCGGCCGCCGCACTTGCGGAACGATGGCAGCGCGGGCGATCAGTTCGCGCAG
Organism: uncultured beta proteobacterium; assembly: GCA_903917505.1. The sequence continues at coordinate 9,673 of CAIXAY010000469.1, forward strand.
GCGCGTCAGGGCGTCGATGCGGTTGCGCTCCAGGCTGCGATGCTGCTGCGCCTTGATGACGACCACGCCGTCGGCGCTGACGCGCTGATCGCGCAACAGCAGGAGTTTCGCCTTGATGGCGTCGGGCAGGGTCGAGGCGGCGATGGCAAAGCGCAAATGGATCGCGTTCGAGACCTTATTGACGTTCTGCCCGCCGGCGCCCTGGGCGCGAATGGCGATGAACTCGACCTCGTCTTCGCGCAACAGGATTTGCGGGGAATGTGGCATGGCTTGCTTCTTCAGGGTGAGCGAGCGAGTTTACTCGACTTCGCCCTCGCCTTCACTGGGCTTCGCTCACCCGAACAGGGCGTCGATGTCGAAATCCTCTTCGACCGGCGCTTCGGCCGCCGCCGGCTTGGCAATCGCGCCCTCGAGCACCAGACGCTCGTGGCAGCAGACCTGGTTGCGCCCGTGCTCCTTGGCATAGTAAAGCGCTTCGTCGGCGCGCCCGACCACATCGGTCGGCACGTCGCTCTCCGAGACGGCGGTAAAGCCGATCGAACAGGTGACTTTCCCGACCTGCGGGAACTCATGGTTCTCGACCGCCGTACGGAAACGGTTGAAAGTCGCCGCCGCCAGCGTTTCGCTGTCGGCGTTGAGGATGACCACGAATTCCTCGCCGCCGAAGCGGAACAGGCGGTCGCCGCCGCGGAAGGTCTTGCGCATCAGGTCGCCCATGCGCAGCAGGACCTCGTCGCCGAACAGGTGCCCGAAAGAATCATTGACGCGCTTGAAGTGGTCGATGTCGATGACGCAAAGCCAGGCTTGCGAACCTGGCGCCAACTGGTCGCGCCGGTCGTCAAAGCCGTCGTCGGGCAAGTCGAGGACCGAGGAAGTCAGCAGCCGGTCGAAGGTTTCGTCGAAGGTCTTGCGGTTGAGCAGGCGCGTCAGCGTGTCGAGCTCGCTGTAGTCGAGCAGCCTCATCTGATTGTCATGAGTGCGCGCCAGGCAGGCGATCGTCTCGGCCTGATCGGCCTGATCGGACTTCTTGAGCGCAAAAGCCAGTATCATCTGCTCGCTGGCCAGTTCGGAGGTGTAAAGCTTGACGGCGCCGCAGTAGCGTCCTTGAATGGTGCAAGTCAGGACCTTGCCGTCGCCGCGCACGGCGTCGATAAGCTCCGGCCACAGCGAAACGGCCGAATGCATGATGGTCGGCCCGGAAAACACGCGCAAGACGGTTTCGCCCTGCGGCTCGCGCGAGAAGATGCCGATGTCCGCCGCGCCGCCGAGCAGCGCTTCCGCCGCGCGAAACAGCGCGCGCGGCAGCTTGTCACGGTCGCGACAGGCTGAAATCGCTTCAATGCTGCGCAGCAGCGGCAATACCATCGTGCGCTTTCAGATATATGACATGGCGATATTTGTGATAATGGCATAATTCTAAATGCATATGCCATCGGCAACAACAGCAGAATTCACATTTTTTTAAAAATTCCCATGCGCCTTGTCTTGGATACCAACATCATAATGGACCTGCTGCACTTCGCCGACCGCAAGGCGCTGCCGCTGCAGGCCGCCATTGCCGGCGGGGAAGTCGAGTGTTTCAGCGACAGCGAGTGCCTGGCCGAGCTCGAGCGGGTGGTCGCCTATCCGCAGTTCGGGCTGGAGGCCGGGGCCAGGCGCGCCCTGATCGAGGATTACCGCCGATTCGCCAGGCTGATGGAGGGCTGCGCCGAAGAGAATTACCTGCTGCCGCGCTGCCGCGACGCCGACGACCAGAAGTTCCTGATCCTCGCGGCCCGCTGCCACGCCGACCTGCTGGTCACGCGCGACAAACTGCTGCTCAGGCTCGCCGGCCACCGTCAGCGCCCGCCCCCCTGCCGCATCGTCACGGCGGAAGCCGCCTGCAAGCTGCTCGGAATAGGCTAAACGGGGGTTAGCCGGCGGCGGAAAACCCAGCGCGTCGCCGTCGAGGCCTCGGCGGCATAGGCATAGCCCTCGTCCGAGAATTCCTTGAGGCCGTCGGCCGACTTGAGGCGCTTGGCCAGGGCATGGCGCGCCATCATGCCGCGCGCGCGCTTGGCGTAAAAACTCAGGACCTTGAAACGGCCGCCGCTCCAATCCTCGAAAACCGGCGCGATCACCGGCACCGCGAGCTTGCGCACCGGCACCGACTTGAAGTATTCCTGCGACGCCAGGTTGACCAGGGCCCGGGCCTTGGCTTCGAGCAGCGCCGCATTGAGCGCGGCGACGATGCGCTCGCCCCAGAAGGCGTAAAGGTCCCGGCCCCGGTCGTTGGGTAGCGGCGTTCCCATTTCCAGGCGGTAGGGCTGAATCAGGTCGAGCGGGCGCAGCAGGCCGTAGAGCCCCGAGAGGATGCGCAAATGGCCCTGCGCATAGCGCAGCGCGGCCGGCGACAGCGTCGCGGCGGCCAGCCCGTCATAGACGTCGCCGTTGAAAGCGAACAGCGCCGGCTTGGCATTGTCGGGATTGAAAGGCAGCGCCCATTCGGCGTAGCGCGTGGCGTTGAGCGCGGCCAAGGCGTCGCTGACGTGCATCAGGCGGCCAAGCTCGGCCGGCGACAGGCCGCGCAGGCGCTTCACCAGCAATTGCGACTGCCCGACAAACTCCGGCTGACTAAACTCGGCAATCGGTGGCGGCGTCGTGAAATCCAGTGTCTTGGCCGGCGAAAGAAGGATGATCATGGCGGGTATCCGTGGCAGGTTCGGCAAGAAGGCCAGCGCGGATTGTAAACCAAGCCCGGCGCGCGGCACGCCCTGCCGCTTCCCACGGTACAATAGCGAATTGTCCTGCGCAGGCTCCGAACATGAAACGCAACCGTCTCTCCGCGCGCAAGCGCATCTCGGCCGATGCCAGCGAACTGGGCCGCCTGGCCACCTGCCTCGCCGAATCAGGCGGCAAGCTCGAGGACGCGTTCTGGGAGAAGCAGCTCGCCGAACTCGTCGATAAATTACTGCACGACGGCGCCGAAGACGACCTCAATGCCTCGCTCGACCGCCTTTTCGATTCGCACGCCGCGGCGCACGACAGCCTGGCCGACATGATCGAATCGCGTGCCGAATGCTGCGTCCTGTCGCACCAGGGACAGGAATTCGACATCCTGCTGTTCAACGTGCCGCTGCTCGCCTGGTCGCGCTTTTCGATCCCGGCCGGAACGATCCCCAAGAGCACGCTGCAGACGCTGAAGGTGCATCTCGCGGCGCACGTCTTCTCCGCCGGTTCGCAACTGGCGCTGGCCGATTACCTGTACAGCCCGGACCAGCTGCCGCGCAGCTTCGTCGATACCTGGCAGTTGATGCGCGACCTCGGCAGCGCGGCCCTGTGCAACAGCGCCTTGAAGCTCGACCTCTCGGTGCTGCCGGAAACCAACCAGTTCCTCTCGGACACGCGCTACCTGATCGGCGCGATCGCCGTGCCGCGCGGCATGCCGCTGTTCCGCTGGAACGAGTCGGATCGCTGCACGCGCGAGAGCGCGCTCAAGGAATGGGTCAAGCAGGGCGGCCCCTGCCTCGAACCGCTGCTCACCGGCTGCGCCTTCCAGCCGCTCCTGGCCGACGCCTATCACGCCGCCTGCCGCACCGCCGACATGGCCTCGCGCCCCTACTCGCTGCACGCCTCGGTGGCTTTCCTGCAGACCACGCTCGGCAAGTCGGCCGAAGCGCTGCGCGCCATCGTCGGCGGCTTTCACGACAAGCGGCTCGAGGAATACCGCATCGGCTTCGGGCCGCGCGATGACGATGCCATTTTCCATGGCGTCGTCTGGCCGCTGCTCGGTGCCGAGGACGAAACCACCGACATCGTCGGCGAAATCGAGGCCCTGCTGCGCGAAGCCGGCATCAAGGAAGTTCTCGTGCACGGCCAGCAGTTTCCTTTCGAGTTCTGCGACGACTGCGGCGCGCCGCTCTACCCGAACATCGAGGGCGAGACCGTGCACGCCGAAATGCCCGAACAGAACAACGCGCCGTCGCAGACTTTGCATTGAGGCGGGAAAAACAATTGACCACAACGAACACAACGAGCACGGCGAAAAAGCTTTGACTGATAGTGCGTTCATCGGTCACCGCGTGGGTGTGGGAATTCGATGCGAAGTCGAATTCTCGTCGTGTCCGTTGCGTCGTTGTGGTTTCATTTAAGATTTTGGTTCCGCCGCATGCGTAACGCCGACCTGCTGCAGCGCAGCCTCAACGCGGTCTGGCATCCGTGCACGCAGATGAAGCAGCATGCGGCCGACCTGCCGCTGATCCCGATCGCGCGCGGCGAGGGCGCCTGGCTTTACGACTTCGACGGCAGGCGCTATCTCGACGGCATCAGTTCGTGGTGGGTCAACCTCTTCGGCCACTGCAATCCGCGCATCAACGCGGCGCTGCGCGAACAGCTCGAAGAACTCGAGCACGTCATCCTCGCGGGCTTTACCCAGCGTCCGGTGGTCGAACTGTCCGAGCGCCTCGCGGCGCTGACCGGCGGCGCGCTGGGCCACTGCTTCTACGCCTCCGACGGCGCTTCGGCGACCGAGATCGCGCTCAAGATGTCCTTCCACTACTGGCGCAATTGCGGCCGCGGCGCGAAGCAGGACTTTCTCTGCCTGGCCGGCAGCTACCACGGCGAGACCGTCGGCGCGCTGGCGGTCACCGACGTCGCGCTGTTCCGCGACGCGTACGCGCCGCTCGTGCGCAGCGCCGCGACCGTGCCCAGCCCCGATGCGCGCCAGGCGGGCGCCGGCGAAACCGCGATAGCCGTCGCGCGCCGCGCCGCCGCGGTGCTCGAGCGCCACCTCGAACAGCATCATGCGCATCTGGCCGCGCTGATCGTCGAACCGCTGATCCAGTGCGCGAGCGGCATGGTCATGTACGACCCGGAATACCTGCGCCTGGCGCGCGCCCTCTGCGAGCGCTACGAGGTGCACCTGATCTGCGACGAGATCGCCGTCGGCTGCGGCCGCACCGGCACTTTCTTCGCGCACGAGCAGGCCGGCATCAAACCCGATTTTCTCTGCCTGTCGAAAGGCATTTCGGGCGGCTATTTGCCGCTCTCCGTCGTGCTCAGCACCGACGCAGTCTATGCCGCGTTCTACGACGACGCGACGACGCGCGGCTTCCTGCATTCGCACTCCTACACCGGCAACGCGCTGGCCTGCCGCGCCGCGCTGGCAACGCTCGACATCTTCGCCGCCGACCGGGTACTCGAACAGAACCAGTCGCGTGCCGCCAAGCTCGCCGCGGCGCTGGCACCGCTCGCCGGACACCCGCAGGTGCGCCACCTGCGCCAGCGCGGCATGATCCTGGCCTTCGACGTGGACACGCCTGACCCGGCTTTCGCGCGCCGCTTCTATCGCGCCGCGCTGGCGCGCGAAGCGCTGCTCCGCCCGATCGGCAACACCGTTTACCTGATGCCGCCCTACATCATCAACGACGACGAAATCGCCCACTTCGGACAAGCCGTCGCCGGCGCACTCGACGAAGCTTTGAGGCCATGATCTTCGACGAACTGCACGACCAGCTCGCGGCGCTCCGCAAGGCCGGCCTCGAGCGGCGCCGGCGCACGCTGCAGGCGCCCTGCGGGCCGCTGGCGCGCGTGGACGGGCGCGAGCTGGTCAGTTTCTGCAGCAACGATTACCTGGGCCTGGCCAACGACCCGGCGCTGATCGCCGCGGCCTTCGCCGGCGCGCAGGCCTGGGGCGTCGGCAGCGGCGCTTCGCACCTGGTCAGCGGCCATCTCGAACCGCACCAGGCGCTCGAAGAACGGCTCGCCGCGTTCACCGGTTTCCCGCGCGCGTTGCTCTTCTCCACCGGTTACCTCGCCAACCTCGGCGTCGTCCCGGCGCTCGTCGGACGCGGCGACGCCGTCTTCGCCGACAAGCTCAACCATGCCTCGCTGATCGACGCCGTGCAGCTCGCGCGCGCCGACAGCCAGCGCTATGCGCACGGCGACCTCGCCGGCCTCGAACGCCTGCTCGCGCAAAGCCCGGCCAAGCGCAAGCTGATCGTCAGCGACGCGGTGTTCAGCATGGACGGCGATCTCGCACCGCTGCCCGGCCTGCTCGAACTCGCCGAGCGCTTCGACGCCTGGCTGCTGGTGGACGACGCGCACGGCTTCGGCGTGCTCGGCGCGCAGGGGCGCGGCAGCCTGTCGCATTTTTCCATTGCCGCCGCGCCGCGCATCCTCTACATGGGAACGCTCGGCAAGGCCGCGGGCGCCGCCGGCGCTTTCGTCGCAGCTGCCGACGCGGTCATCGAGTGGCTGCTGCAGCGCGCCCGCACTTACATTTTCACCACCGGCGCGAGTCCGGTCATGGCCTGCGCGCTGCTGGCCAGCGTCGATCTGATCGAACAGGGCGAGGCGCGGCGCGGCCAGCTGCGCCGGCTCGCCGCGCAACTGCAGGCGGGACTCGCCGGCACGCGCTGGCGCTTGCTGCCCTCGCCGACGGCGATCCAGCCGCTGCTGATCGGCGACAACTTCGAAACCCTGCGCGTCGCCGACGCGCTCTTCGCCGACGGCCTGTGGGTGCCGGCGATCCGGCCGCCGACCGTGCCCAAAGGCAGCGCGCGCTTGCGCATCTCGCTCTCCGCCGCGCACAGCGAAGCGCAGGTCGCGCGCCTCGTCGAGGCCCTGCGCAAGCTGGCATGAGCGCGCTGCAGATCGAAAGCCGCGGCGCTGGCCGCGGCGGCGACCTCGCGCTGGTGCATGGCTGGGGGCTTGGCAAGGCGGTGTGGCAGCCGGTGATCGCCGCGCTCGAACAAGGCTTTCGCCTGCATCTTGTCGAGCTGCCTGGCTACGGCGGGTCTGCGCAGGGCCCAACGGCCGCATCAGCCGGCTTCGCGCCGACGGCGCAAGCGCTCCTTGATTCCCTGCCGGCCGGCACGGCGCTGTGCGGCTGGTCGCTCGGCGGCCTGCTGGCGCTACAGGCGGCGCGGCTGGCGCCGCGGCACTTTGGCCGCCTGATCCTCGTCGGCGGCACGCCGTGCTTTACGCAGCGCACCGGTTGGCCCTGCGCGCAAGCGCCGGCGCTGCTCGACGCGTTCAACAGCGCGGTCGCCGCCGATGCGCCGCTCGCCCTGCGCCGTTTCGTCGCGCTGCTCAACCAGGGCGACGCCAGCGCCCGCGCGATCACCCGCCGCCTCGCCGAACTGGCCGCCGCGCCGGCGGCCAGCGCAACGCTCGCGCAAGGCCTCGCGTGGCTGCGCGAAATCGATCTGCGCCCGGCCCTGCAAGCGGCTGCCCTCGCCCTGCCGACGCTGCTCATCCACGGTCGCCACGATGCGCTGATACCGGTTGAAGCGGCGCAGTGGCTAAATAAAAACTTGTCCAATGCGCGACTCGAGATTTTCGCCAGCGCGGGGCACGCCCCTTTCCTCAACGACCCGGCACGCTTTGCCGAAGTGATAAGCGATTTCTGCCATGCGCCTGCCACCGACTAAGCAAGCTATTCGTACCTCGTTCGACCGTTCGGCCGCCACCTACGATGCCGCGGCCGTCGTCCAGCGCCGGGTTTGCGATCGGCTGCTCGCGTGCCTGGAGCAGCCGCCGGGCGCGCCGGGCACGATCCTCGATGCCGGTTGCGGCACGGGTTACGCGGCGCGCCTGCTGCGCCGGCAGTGGCCCGACGCGCAGATCGCCGGCGTCGATTTCGCCCCGGCGATGCTCGCCCGCGCGCGTCACGACAGCGATTTCTGTTGCGCGGCCGATCTCGAGGCGCTGCCCTTTGCCGCCGGGCGCTTCGACCTGTGGTGGTCGAGCCTGACCATCCAGTGGTGCGAGCGCGGTCGGGTTTTCGCCGAGGCGGCCCGCGTTCTCGCGCCGGGCGGAAGCCTGGCGGTCAGCACGCTGGGGCCGGAAACTTTTTTTGAACTGCGCGCCGCTTTTGCCGGCGTCGACGCGCACCGCCACACGCTGCCCTTCGACACCGCCGATGCGCTGGCAACGGCGCTGGCGCAGGCCGGTTTCGCCGGCGTCACCCTGCGCCGCGAACGGCACACCGTGCATTACCCTGAGCTGAAAACCCTGCTGCGCGCCATCAAGGCCATCGGCGCGAACAAGGTCGGCGCCGGCGCGCGTCGCGGCATGATGGGGCGCGCCGCCTGGCAAAAAGTCGAAGCCGCCTACGAAACGCAGCGCGAAACGGCCGGCCTGCCGGCCAGCTCCGATGTCATCCTGGCTTATGCGACGCGGTGAACGGAAA